>CAZXUM010000026.1:0-6866 GCA_964644005.1 uncultured Candidatus Saccharibacteria bacterium | reverse complement strand
GTAATGCACGTTATGTGTGTTTTTGTGTGTAATGCTATTCAGTTGTTAATGAACAGCTCTACACGTGCCTATTCGTAAATAGGTAGTTTATAGAGGTTCGGACAGTATACAGGATGGAGATTTAGAGTCAAGCAGAGACCAATACATCCTCTTATACGGCCTTAAAACGAGCTAAAGTCTAGTTAACACTACTGACCAAAAGTTGAGCTAAAGTATCGTTGACTTCTGTGCTGCTGCATGGGCTTTTGCCTGCTGGCGGCGCTCAAAAAATACGAGGAGTGGTGAGGCGAGGAAAATCGATGAATACGTTCCTGCGATAATACCGATCATGAGTAAGAATGAAAAGTTTCGTGTTGGTTCCCCGCCGAAAATAAAGAGTGCTAGCAATACCAAGAAAATAGTGAGCGAAGTATTAATTGAGCGACCGAAGGTTTGGGTAATACTTTTTCCAACGGTGACATCGTAGGATTCAACCGTTCGTGATTCACTATTTTTTCGGAGATTTTCACGAACTCGATCGAACACCACAATTGTGTCGTGTACTGAATAGCCGAGAATGGCGAGCAGCGCCGTTACAAACAACAAATCGATATCTCCTGCTGCGAAGTAGTGTGTCCAGAGTACAAAGGCACCAGCGGGAATAACCACGTCGTGGGCGAGCGCAACAATGGTTGCAACACCGTATTTCCACGATGGCACAGGTGCTGATACTTTTCGAAATACAAAAGTGATAAAGAGTACGATACACAGAATCACCAGCACAATAGCAACATAGGACTTACGCTGAAGTTCGCTACCGATACTTGGGCCGGTTGAGTTGTATCGTTCGAGCGTATACGGGGCGCTGTTGATGTGAAGCGCGTTCAACACCGATTCCTTTACCTCCGGAGTAAGTTCTTTGGTGCGAATGAGGTAGCTCTGCTCGCCTGCTGGTTGAATTGACGCCACTTCGGTGAGCGGTGCGAGCGCAGCTTCAATAGCTTTTTGTAGCGGTCGCTCTCCGGTATACACAACTTCAATTGCTGTACCACCAGTGAAGTCGATACCAAACGGAACACCGGGATACACCATGAGTGCGATCGATCCAAAAAAGAGTACTGCGGCGATACCGAAAAACCAGCGGCGATTATTAATGATGTACATATTAGAAGTGGGAGCCGTTACTGAATAAGATGCGACTGAGCTTGCTCGACGTATTCGGCACAATTGCATAGAGCAGCGTGCGCGAGAACGTAATAGCAGTAAACATACTAATCACCACACCCACACCGAGCGTTAGTGCGAATCCTTTCACCGCTGAGGTGCCGAGCCAGAACAGAATAATCGCGGTAATAATACTTGCAGTGTTTGAATCACGGATCGAGAGCCACGCACGGTGGAAGCCTTCATGCATGGCGTCTTTTACTGACAACCCGCGGCGAATCTCTTCTTTCATGCGTTCGAAAATGAGAATGTTCGCGTCGACAGCCATACCAATAGAGAGAATGAACCCCGCAATACCCGCCGCAGTGAGCGTGACCGGAATAAGTTTAAACACTGCAAGTGAGAGCGCAACGTACATACAGAGAGACACTACCGCAACGACGCCCGGTAATCTATACCAGAGAATCAAGAAAAGCGCGATGATGGCGAGGCTCCAGATACCAGCGCGAATGCCCGCAACGAATGCAGCTTGCCCGAGTGACGGACCAACAGTTTGCGTTCCCACAAGTTCAATTGGTAGTGGAAGTGCTCCGTAGTTAAGATCACGAACAATTTGTTTTGCTTCTTGAATAGTGAACTGCCCGCTGATTTGAGCTCGGCCATTTGGAATTTCTTCACGGATTGTTGGAAATGAGATGGGCGTACCGTCGAGAAAAATTGCCAATATACTTCCTACATTGTCACGGGTTACCTGCGAGAAAAGCTTGCCACCTTCGTCGGTGAACATAAGCCCAATGTAGGGTGCACCGGTGGTTGGATCAAATTCAACTGCCGCGCGTTGCACCAATCGGCCGGTGATACCTGTCGGCGCAAAGAGTTCGTCTACACTTGTTGAGGCAGTTGCAGTATCTCGCATGTCGAGACGTTCGACGCGAAACTCAAGGCTCGGCGTTTTGCCGATAAGCTCAATTGCTTTAGCAACGTCGGTAACGCCAGGAAGTTGGACTACCAATCGTTCTTCGGTGCGGCCACCGAGCGCATTTGCATGTTCAATGGTGACGATCGGTTCAGAAACACCGAATGCGTTTACTCGACGCTCGATAACTTCACGCAGTGATTCCATTGCGCTTGGAATTTCTGCAGCAGCAACATCGGCAGTGTCAGCGTTGTAGACTAATTCAGTACCGCCAGCCAAATCGAGACCGAGTTGAAACTGTCGCTCAAGCCATGCTGGTTTTGGAGCAAATCCATCCTGAACAGCGTAACTAACTGCTACTAACGCAAGAAGTGCCACAATGGCAAAGATTCGGTATTTCATAGGTACTGTCGATAGTAGCCGAATTTAGACCGACCGGCAAGTTGCAATTTTAGCTGTAGAGTTGCTTAAATACCGCGTCGTGACAGGAGTTCTTTAATGGTCTTGACTGCAATGCCGACATCGAGCAGGAGTGATCGATGTTTAATGTAATACAGATCGTAGGAAAGTTTCAGTTTTGTTTCAATACTATCGGCACCAAACTTTGGCGGCGTTCGCTGATAGAGCTGTGCCCAACCAGACAGGCCTGGTTTAATGAGGTGGCGCACACTGTAGTAGGGAATTTGTTGTTCGTAGATAGCCACAAGCTCGGGCTTTTCAGGACGGGGTCCAATGAGCGACACGTCCCCGCGGACAACATTCCAGAGCTGGGGTAATTCATCAATACGGGTCTTTCTGAGAAACGCACCAACACGGGTGATGCGACTTCTTTGGTCGGTGCCACCAGTGATAGACATGCTACGAAACTTAATGACGTGAATTTTTTGACCATTTTTTCCAACGCGGACATCGGTATAAAAAAGTGGGCCACCGTCATCGAGCGTTATTAACAAAAAGACAAACGGGTAGAACACGAGTGATACAAGACCAATGAGTGACCCGGCAATGACGTCGATGATACGCTTCATCACATCGTAGGTAAATCGTGGCGATAGCGAAATGTTTTCTAGGAACCAACTGTACTTCACGAGTGACAGTGGGATACGGCGAAACATGTCCTCATAAATTTTATGCATATCAATAAATGCGACCCGTGAAAACAGTAGGTTGTAGAGCTGCGGCAAAATTGGCTCTACTTTTTTATTGAGGAAATCAATCGCCAAAATAGATACGTCTTCTGTATAAATACGTCTCAGAATTTCTTCGTCAAAATCAATGGTGCTAACATTTTCAAGATCGATTGAAGAGATGAACTGCATGTTGTAGCCGTCAGTTGCATTAATTTGATCACGCAATTCACGCATCTCTTCGCCACTTGAAATGAGAATTGCGCGTTGCACACGGTGCGGACCAATAATCCGATGGCCGTATAATCGCCAGAGCACCACACCCACAAACGAAAGTCCAAGATAGATGAAGAGATTTGTTTTTGGGGTGATACCAAAAAATGGAATGAAGTAAAAGAAACTGACTGCAAATAAAATGTTGGTAATCTGGGCTCGAAAGATAATTGCCGGCAATCGAGCGCGGAGGACCACAATATGCTTTTCGTACAGACCAGAAATGTAGAACACAACAATCCAGAGCAACCAGAGTATGCCGAATGGAATAAGGTGGTCGATAAAGAGCTGCGTTGAAGGGATTGCTGCGTAGCGAATAGTCAGTGTTAACCACAATGAAGCAGCGAAAACAAAGGTGTCGCCAATGAGTAGCAAAAACGGTTCCTTTTTAGACAGGACGTTCATAACTGAATGATGGCGGCAGTATAGCACACCCATTCTATTCGGCCATACCAAGTGGTATGTTAGGATGTACGGATGCGCAAACTACTGTTTGTGGTTACAAAAGGAAACTGGGGTGGTGCGCAGCGCTATGTATTTGACCTTGCGATACACCTGCGTGAACAGTACGCCGTTTCTGTTGCCTGCGGCATGCCCGGAAAGCTCGTTGAACAACTCACCGAGGAATCTATCCCGGTGCATGTCATACCACACCTCGGTCGCGACATGAATGTCTTCCACGACCTCCGTTCATTGTGGGAAGTCTTTCGGTTGTTTTGGCACGAACGACCAGACATTGTTCATTTAAATAGCTCAAAAATTGGCGGCATCGGAGCGGTCGCCGCTCGCCTCTGCGGCATTAAAACAGTTATTTTTACCGTACACGGTTTTGCATTTAATGAAGACCGCCCATGGTGGCAAAAACCGTTCATTGTCACTGCCAGCTGGCTCTCGGTCGTATTCGCAACCCGAGTCATTTGCATCAACCGTACTGAATGCGATCAGATCAAGCGATGGCCATTAGTTCGATCAAAAGCGACACTCATTTATAACGGTATTGACGAGCCTTCATTTCTTCGACGGAGCGACGCCCGAGCACAGATTTTTGAACTCACCCGCTGGACACCCGCCGAAGGAACAAAGCCATTCATTGTCGGCACTATCGCAGAACTCGTTTCAAACAAAGGTATACAGTTTGCCATTGAGGCAATTGCTCAAATTCCTGAGAGTCACCTCGTTATCATTGGCTCTGGCGAAGAACTCATCGCACTCGGTACTCTTGCAGCAGAACTCGGTGTTTCAGAGCGAATTCATTTCACCGGTTTTGTTGCGAACGCATCTACCTACCTTAAAGGATTCGACACTTTTGTACTCTCATCGGTTAAAGAGGGATTACCGTATGTCATTCTTGAGGCGGGGTATGCAAAGCTCCCAGTGGTTAGTACCAACGTCGGAGGCATTCCTGATGTCATTACCGACATGAAAGATGGCATCCTCGTTCAGACGCGCAAACCACAAGAATTGGCGCGAGCACTTATGTTTATGCACGATCATAAACGCCAAGGTCAGGCCTTTGCAAAAAGTTTACACGAACGCATCAAACAGGCGTTCAGCACCGAGCGCATGGTGAATGAAACAATCGCTGCGTACAATGGAACCGCGAGTGTTCCGCCCATTCCTGAGCAACCAACAATTTACTGAGGTCCGATAAATTCGTTTTGAATAAGCCCGCGGTGTGTAGCGAGCGCTCGTCGACGCATACTCATAGCTAATCCAATTGCCGCAGCTTCGGTTACCAAATGCGAACCCCCGTAACTCATAAACGGCAACACCACCCCGGTTACCGGCAACAGGCCGATATTCATACCAATGTTAATGGTGACATGCGTCAGAATGAGGATCGCCAGCCCAACGGCATAGAGTGTTTCAAAATTACGAGCTCCACGCATGCCGAGCATCACCAGTCGCCATAAAATAACGCCGTACAGGAGCAAGATAATGAGCGAACCAATAAATCCCCACTCTTCAGAAAACGCTGCAAAAATAAAGTCTGTTTCAAATTCAGGCAAAAATTGTAGTCGTGACTGAGTGCCAAATCCAATCCCCTTACCCAGCACTTCACCCGACCCAACAGCAATTGTTGATTGATACGCGTTATATCCGGCACCGCGAATATCTGCCAGTGGGTGCAAAAATGTCATGATTCGGTCACGCTGATACTGCTCGAACCCGTAGGTCCAAAGCGCCCCACCAACAACCACGCCAATCAAGCCAAGCACAAACAAGTGTTTTTTTGAAATACCAGACACCAGCACCATACCTAACCAAATCGCAAAAATAATAACAGCCGAACCAAAATCGGGCTGGAGTAATACCAAGCCAAAAATAATAAGGGTATAGGCGCCAGACACAAGAATGTGCCGAATGTTACTAATCGCAATATGCCGACGCGAAAAGTACTTCGCTAACATTAAAATGAGAACAATTTTTGCCGGATCGGACGGCTGCACCGAAAAAGCTCCAAAATTAAACCAGCTCTGTGCGCCCTTCGCAACCGAACCGACCGATGCCACCAACAATAGCGCGGCGCAGATACCAACGTACAGACCGACAATCACCCCTGTTCGAGTAAACACACTGTAATCAAAGAGCGCAGTGAGTGCCAATACCACCACTGACACGCACACCCAAATAATTTGTCGTGAAAAGTACACCTCAGAACCAGTGAACGAGTACATCGTTACCAGTCCCGCAATGACAATGGGTACAATGCTGAGAATGAGCACCCAATCGAGTTGTGCCAATCGTCGGAGAACGCTCTGCATACTAGCGATGGATGACGGGAATAATTTCTATAACTGTCGGACGTTCCTCACAAATTGCCGTGCTGATTGTTTGGTAAATATTTTCAAGCGACTGTGCTGACGCTGCACGAAAGTACCGAGTTGACGTAGCCGTAAGAGACTCAAGAAATTGGTGGTTAACGGTATTGCCGAGCCCAATTGCATATACATCGATATCCGCTTGCGCGATAGCAGTAGCAACGTTGATCGCGTACTGTTCAGGAAACTGGGCGCTGCCTTGTTGTATCGGTCGGGTTGCAACACCGTCAGTAAGCATGACAATTGCTCGCCGCGCATCACTCCGCGCACGAGACGACGTTAATTCGGCAAGCGCTGACGCGAGACCAGCACCAATATTTGTTTGTTGCGTAGCGGTGCCACCAATAGCGATTGCGGAAATAGCTTCCTGAACACGGAGATGTTCGGTGCTGAGCGGTTGGTCAATTGGTGTCGATGCTTCAGAACCAAACGATACTACGGCAAGCGCATCTTGCGGTGTTGCTTGTTCGGCAAATACGCGAGCTGCATCTTTTACCGCAGTCAGTGGTTGTGGCGGGTTTGCACCATCGTCATCCATACTGCCCGATCGGTCAATAACCAACACAACATCAGATGGTCGGGTAC
>CAZXUM010000025.1:0-6916 GCA_964644005.1 uncultured Candidatus Saccharibacteria bacterium | reverse complement strand
GATGTGACCCATGTTTTTGTATCTGGATCAAACTGTTGCCAGTGGTGAATTATTTTTGTATTGAGGGCAGTTGGCGCAAACACTGAACTAAACACGTACACCGGCGAACCATCAGTAATAGCAATTGTGTCGCGAAGTTCGAGCCAGCGGTGTTGCTTTTTTTGGTCAAACAGATGGAATCCGTCCGACTCCCGCACTACCGATTGGTACACTCCAATATATTTCAGCGATAGCGGAATTGGTGGAATAATATTTAAAAAATACAATGCTGAAATGGTGAGGTAGATACCCCCAATGCTCACCATGAGCATTGGTTTTGCTTTTTTAATAAGCACCGGTACAGAGAGCTCGAGGAGGTGCACAAAAATCCATATTGCGCAGAGGCTGAGTGCACCGCTCAGTACAAATACCCACATTCCTAATCGCGAGATAATGAGAGGTACATAGAGAATCAGGAACGAGAAGTAACAAAAGTAGAGAATGCTGACATTAAACACCAAGCGTGAATAGTATTTTTTGAACAGCTCATTTCCAATAAACAACAGCGCAATAACTAATACAAATGGCCAACTGACACCAATAGCAGCACTTCTAAAATAGAATATGAGGAAAGCGCTAAACAAGCCTCCGAATGCAAATTGAATGGCAAACGGTGCGACTAAGGGAATCCATCGAAAAACGAATATGCGGAGCCTCCCTGCTGCGTGAATATGCAGGAGCGCGATACCAATCGTTGCTAACGTAATGTAACTAATGAGCACCACATTTCCGAAAAAGAGGTCCACGCGACGCAACGTGAGTGTGTCGATAATAAACCCACCAAGGAGGAACGCCGATGAAATGTGGCGCTCGTAGGTTTCGAAAAAATGTCGAATAGTGCGCATATCTTCTCGTGCTTATTCCTACAGTATACCAAGCAGCACAGAAAACACCGTGGTACTATTCATCACATATGGAAACAGACACAATCGCCCAGCTTCGAGAACAAATTACTGCTCAATCTGAAGCAATTACCCGCATCTATACTTCGGTTGAAAAAACTCGCAAGTATTTTTTGTGGACACTGATTATTACCGTCGTGCTTTTTGTACTTCCACTCGTAGGATTGGTTTTTATTATCCCGTCATTTTTGAGCACCTACACAGAAACCTTGAGCGGGCTCGGTATCTAGTCAGTATCTAATTAGAGCGCGTCCTCTGCGTCGTTAGCGAGCTCTTCGGCATCCTTAGCAAAGTCGACAGCGTCGTCGTAGTCTTCGTCATCTAATGCATCTTCGGCATCTTCAAGCGCGTCTTCTGCGTCATCAAGAAGATCTTCTGCTTCTTCTACGTCGTCCCCATCATCATCAGCTTCTTCAATTGCATCACGAGCATCATCGATTGCGTCTTCTGCGTCAGAAATAGCGTCTTCTGCGTCAGATTCGTCAGCATCTTCACTGTCGTCGCTGTCACCATCGATTTCATCTGATGCATCTTTTGCAGAATCACGTGCACTGTCAGCAGATGCTTTTGCTTCTTTGAAATCTCGATCAATAAATGAGTAGAATGCGTCCCACAGAGAATCTTCTGCATCTTCGAGGAGATCTTCAGCATCACCGGTATCATCGTCATCATCTTCGGCGTCATCAAAATCGTTCCACGTATCTTCAATGAGTTTTCGTGCCGAAATGATCATGTTTCGAGCCACTTGCTCATCGGTAGTGATGAGCACTGGCTGCTGCACTGACGTGCTAATAATTGGTGTTGTTGGAATTGGTAGAGCTGGAGCAATAGTTACCAACACATCATACTTTCCGCGTGATTTTGGACCAAAAGCACCTGTTGCCGGCAGGACGCTGTTCGCCTCTTGCCATTTAACAAGCGCTGCTTTTGTACCGTCGCGGAACATTGTTGTTTCGTACCCCGGTGATCCAACACCACTTGTTGAAATAATAAAGCCTGCTCCGTTGAGATATCGCTGGAGACAGCGGACATCTTCGCCGTCCGTACCCGTTTGTAGATCACGGGTAAAAGAACAATTTCCTATTGTTTGTGCTTCGGCATCAACAGGGAGCAGTGCTGCAAGACTTGCGGTACCAAGCGCGAGTATAGACCACAGTGGTATTGCAACGTATGAATAGCGAATACGCATAGATTTAAAAATTATCTTAGTTACTAAGGTTCCTCTCTAGTATAAACCATTACCGTGGGTGGCTCAATAACAATCGCACTATTCGAATATCCACGAATGAAACGCCCGCGGGTAGCAGCTCCTTTACGGGCGAAAGCGCCCGGGTGTGTGCTTTTCTAAACGCTTGTTCGATACGTACATATAATTCTGGTGAGATTGCCGTCTTGAGATGTTCGACGCCGGCAACAGTTATTTTCTTTTTTTCGAGCAACTCTTCGACGTGCGTTACTACCGTGTCTTGTTTCAGTCCTCGCGTTGCAGCGATAGTAGCAACTGACTGCCCCACTTGGAGCAACCGCCCCGTTTCAGCAACACTGTCTCCGGCTTTTGCCTTGGGTTTTACTTTTTGTAGCACACCTTTTTTTCGGAGTGGCGCAACTCGGTCGAGGAATTTTTTCTGAAGCACGGCTTTTTCTCTCGGGTCAATGCGCGCGAGCGATTGCTGTAAGATCGCTGAGGCCTTTTGAAGATCTTCGTCAAATATGAGCACCTCTTCGTTAATGTCGAGAGCAGCATCATTCATCCCAAGCAAGTTGAGACCGCTCAGTGATTTCAATCGAGATAGCGCCACATACCCCATACCCTTTTCAAAGGATTTCGAAAGATCAATTTCGGCACAATCGAGTGTCATCCCTTGGCTTTTGTGCACCGTAATTGCCCACGCCAGTCGAAGCGGCACCTGGGTAATTGTCGCTTTCACTTTTCCGTTCTCTTCGATACTCCAGTCCACTGGCTCAGCTCGAATTAGTACTCCCTTAACGGTTTTCACTACTGGAGCCAGTTGGCCACATTCAACCACCGTACCCAGCGTTCCGTTTACATACCCCGCGTCAGGATTATTTTTTACAAACATTACTTGTGCGCCTACCTTAAGCGACAGCGTTTCATACGCAAGGCAACTCTTTTTGAGTGATTGCACTAATGGTTCTGCACCAGCGCTTTCCATCTGATACGCTCGGACGGTACCACTTTTTTTGCCAAGTTCCATGACATTGATACCATCAACATCACTATTGTGCGTATACAATTTTGTTGGCTGAAGTGTATGTCCGAGCGCGCCATTAATACGCTGTTTCAATTGGTTTTTATGCTCAGCTGTAACCGCGTTCTGTCGAATAGCATTCAAAATATCGGTAAAAACACTATCGGTGTGTCGATGGGATTCAGTTAAGTAGCACGTTTTGAGATTCAGATCGTTCCACGCCTGCGAGTGGTACGCGAAGTGTGCGTCGGGTTCGCCTGCTCGTGCAACTGGTGGAAGCTGGAAAAAGTCACCGCACAAGACAACTTGCAGACCACCGAACGGAGCGTCATTTCGTTTAAAAAACTGGCATATCTGATTAACGAGATCGAGCCGATAGTGATGGAGCATTGAAATTTCGTCGATAATGAGTACGCTCGTTTTTTGAAACCGATCCCAGAGATAGCGTTTTTCTTCGAGCGCCTCAAGATCGTAGGGAGAGAGCGCCGAGCGAATACCGAGCCCCGACCATGAATGAATTGTTGCACCGCCCATGTGACTGGCAGCAATGCCGGTTGATGCGGTAACAGCAACACCGACGCCTTCATTTTTTAAGTGTGCAATGTACTGGTTCAGCAAAAACGTTTTACCACTCCCTGCCGAACCGGTGAGGTACACATTATGTCCGAGTTTCAAAATATCGAGAGCTTCTCGCTGTGTCATGCGCGAAGTATATCAGAGCGAGATACAGATATTATGAAGACAGAAAAATGGATGCGGTATACTATCCTTCCACAGTTTACGGCGCTATTGACACAGGAGCTAGTTTTATTATGCTTAGTACAGATGTTCAAATGCAGCATGTCGTATGTTCGGCATGGCATTTTTGGCCATTAACCTGGAGTCTCCATGAAACGTCTCGCGTCCGTGTTGGTTCCTGTCATCGGAATGATGACTATGGCATCGGTTGTAAACGCAGTTAGGCCTAACTTGGCCACTATAAATGGTCGAGATCGCGCAATTCGCGCCATCTCAATCGACTATGGTGACGGCAACTACCAATGTCCGTCAGCGTGTCCGGGTGCGAACGGTTCGTATCCGACCGAATGCGCACCCCCACCGTACAATAGACAATGCACCAGTACGCCGTAGGTGCACACAATGCGTCGTTGAACGCGTCGTTCAAACCAATATGACCCGCAGCTAAGTGTTGCGGGTCATTTTCACAAAGGAGAATGTACATGCGTACCTTATTCCAACGCTATTGGCGGAAACTCGTGATCTTTCTGTGCCTTGCGATTGTCTGTATCTCAGTGGTGACGTTCTATTTCCCACCAACAATTACCACGAGAGCAGCAACCACGCCCAACGGACAAAACATCGAATCACGGACGGTTCGCGATTTATCGATTGTCGAAGCAGGTGGTCGCGCAGGTTCCGATCGAAGTTCAGTTGCCATTCGGCAGCTATACCTCACCTACCGCGACGCGTACCGCCGGGTGCCAATGGTACCTATCAGTACGGACGTTTCGGCATTCAAGGAGATTCTAAAGCCGGCCGTTCTGTATGCACTGAGCGCTGATTCCTACAATCATCCAGAGCTCACCGCACTCTCTGACGAATCTTTCGATGAGATGGTGAGCATGGTCGCGCTTGTTGCAGCTAATGGAAACGGCATGCCGAGCCAAGAGTACGACACGTACGTGGCTAATCTTGAACTGGTTGTGCCAGAATTTCTTTTTTCTGGCTACCAGGAAAAACTTGGCGCACAGCCTTCTCCTGAAAAGGTCCGGGCTGTGTACGAAGAGGCCTATCGAACTGCTCGCCAGGGAACTGCCGGTGAGTACAAACTCACTGCTATTACCCTGGATCCCGACAACATTCGGGCAGCATTCCGACGTACCACAATTCAAGAAAGCGGTGCGACGCTCATGAGTCGTTTGGCAGATACCGAAAAGGACTATTTCCGTGGCTATCACGGAGACATGTCTTACATCTTTCATTTGCCAGCCGACTTCTATCAGCTCAAAGTTAGTAGGAGTAAACTCTTGTTCTTTGAAATCACATTCATTGTGAAGGATTCATATGGTGATGCGTATCCATTGTGGATGAAGTTGTTCTTCGATCCACACCTAAAACGCTGGTGCATCGGCAGTGTCCAACGGATGGTATCAGTACCAGCCACAAACCGACCACCCCTCGTATTCTAGGAGGCATCATGGAGAAGCGAAAAATAATGTTGCTCATTGACTGGGCGCCGTATATGGTTCTGGTGTACTTCTTGTTCACCGCACTCATGAAAGCGCTTAGTCTGGGTGACGTTGCAGTGGTAACAGCGCGTCTGGCGTTCATACCACGCGATCTTCGTCCGTACGTTGCACTGTGTCTTCTACTTGCTGAGGCCGCCATCATTAT
Organism: uncultured Candidatus Saccharibacteria bacterium; assembly: GCA_964644005.1. Classification (GTDB taxonomy): domain Bacteria; phylum Patescibacteriota; class Minisyncoccia; order Phycocordibacterales; family CAZXUM01; genus CAZXUM01. The sequence goes on along the minus strand of CAZXUM010000025.1, from coordinate 1,371 downwards.
GCTGCTTTTGTTCTCCCGAACAAAAGTGGCAGGCGTGTGCATCAGCACTGTCTTACTTATTGTCTTTAGCATCTACGTGGTGTTCAATCTGAACACGCACTGTGGCTGCACTGGCAAACCGCTGACCTCATGGTCGGATACGGGAGTAAACATTGGGAGAATCGTCGTTAACATAGCTTTGGCCTTCATGTTACTACTCTGGGTCGTTCCTCGAGTACGCTTCATGTGGCACCGAAAGGAGAAAACGAATGAGAGACCGCCGGGAACAACATCGCTTCCCGGGGTACACACTAATTGAACTTCTAGTCGTCATCGGGATCATCGTCATTTTGATTGGCATTCTTTTGCCAACATTGGCACGGGCACGTCAATCGGCTCAGACAGTCGAGTGTGCGTCCAATCTGCGACAAATCGCACTGATGGCACACACGATAGCTGCCGAGCGCGGTGGGTATTTACCACTCGATGGCAGCATCACGATATCCAGTCAATACGGCGGTCCTGGACAACTTGCAGTCGGTGTTGGTGATCCGTTCCGGAAACGGTATCACTACACCCACGATACTGGTGTGTTTCCCGGCAGTACGTCTCCCCCAACAAAAGAATCTCCGACTCCGCTGTTGGTGGTAGTGCTTCAATCGTCACATCGAGGCGGCGACCCTCGAGATCCAACCACAGGATGGTCGGGGTCAACAAGCGCCCAGATGCTCCAATGTCCAACGGCATACAGCCAGCGGAATTACTCAGTTTCTGGGATTGAAGGCATGTACAGTTCGATTTTGTACATTGATGAAGGAAGTAGTTCTGTGGGGTACGCAAACCCATGTTATCCGTCCTCCACAATTGCTATTAATGCTGGTGTCCTTGGATACCATTACGCTCCAGATTTTTCACAGAGTCGACTTGCTGGTTGCCTGTCAAAGATTCGCAACCCATCGCAGGTCGTATTGTGCGGCGATTCAGGGGAAGGCAGTGGTATATGCTGGGTTCCTCGCATCAAAGGAGTACGGCGAGCAGTGACGCTGGCCGACATTCTTCGATCGAGTCCAGAAGTTGAAACGTCTTCGCTGTTTACCGCAACGCTTGATAAAAAACGTCACCGCGGCTATGTAAACATAGCCTTTGTAGATGGGCATGTAGCAACCATACCCATCAGTGAAGCAGAATTAAGCGGGTGTTACCTGTTGCCAGGGTAACACCTAGAAAGGATTGTTCTTTGAATGAACCCAACAAACTCCGCCATCTTTTACGAGGGCGGGGTTTTTTATATTCGTTTGACGCACGAAACATCGCTTTTCAACAACTGATTCTCGAATGGGGTCGCGTGGTCGCGCGTGTTGTGAAAATATTCGAGAGAATCGACGATGCAAC
>CAZXUM010000024.1:4840-7108 GCA_964644005.1 uncultured Candidatus Saccharibacteria bacterium | reverse complement strand
CAGCCGAGTAGTACATAGAACGAAAACACTCGCGTGCGCGAAAACGTTTCTCGACGATACAATACGAGCGGCACCACAAGGATTGGTGAAAGATACATAACAATTTTAATCGCTTGCGCAACTATTTGGGTGTAGTTTCGACCAGAAAGTTGTACGAAATAGAGCGCGTGGGAAATCATTTCATCCAAGCGAAACGCAGGATACACGAGCGGCGTGAGAAGCAGCCCTGCAACAAAAAGTATGCCGAAACCAATAATTCCACCAACTGCAGCAAGTATCTGCCGTCGGGTGATTGATCGATAATGGACACAGAAAAGATCGAGTACCAGCACTCCTACCACCAGCACGAAACTGAGCTTTACTAACAATCCCAACAACAGTGCTGCACCAACTGCAGCCCACCACCAGTGTGTTGCATGCGGATGTGTGGCTCGGTCGTAACAGTAGATAGACAACAGAAAGAACGCCGGGAGTATCGCGCCGTCGGTATCAACCATGAGTGACGCCCAAACCGAACAAAACGACAGCGCATAAAAAAAGAGACTCCAGTGAGCGGCGCGGGTGCCCGCGCGCCGCTCTACTGCTATCCATAGCAACACTGCCGATATGACACTGAACAGCAGTGTGAGCACTCGGATCGATTCTCCACCAAAGAGTGCAACTCCAAGCTGCAGTAAGAGTGCTGTGAGGGGCGGATGAAATAAATTTCCCGATTCAGCACCGCCAACTTCTGCACTGTAGGCGTTTTTCCATTCATCCTGATGATACGGTAGTGCGAGGCCGGGCAATCGAAGTACAACAAAGAGCAGCATCAGTCCGATAATTGCTACGATTGTATGGTTACGCATATTACTGTTGCTACTACACCCGCATACCAAACACCCTTTGATAAATGAAAAAACTCTCACAGGCAATCAACCCTCCAGCGAGTACTTGTGCTCCAAGGTACGGCACCCCTCCGTACTCCACAAACAGAAACATGAGCAGCGTGTTTAACCCAAGATTGACGCACATCACCACAAAGAACAGACTCATTTGTGAACGCAACCGGTGTGTTGTCGCATCAGCAAATGTCCAAAATTTTTGCAACATAAAACTAACGCCCACAGCAATCAGAAACGCGAGCAGCGCAGACGCAAGGTACCAAATATCACACACCGTTGTAAAAAAGTAAAGCAACGCGAGATCGAGGGTGGCTGCAACTCCACCAGAAATGACATATCGCGCTGCCTTTGAGTACCGAGCAAAACGATGTGTCTCAGCTCCAATGCTTTTTTGAAGTGCTGATACGAGTGCAGTGAGTGAGTGTACATTCTCAGTGTAGACTCGATTATGTGCCACAATCTCAGCACGAACATCATCCGGAATTTCGAGAACCTCTGCAAGCCGCTCTGCCAACGCTTCGGGAGATACCGTTGCCATGAGTTGTCGCGAATCGATGTTATCGATCAAATTTTTGTTTCCTGAAACGGTAAGTGCACCACATGCCATCGCCTCAAAAATTGTCTTATCATACATACCACTTGAACTGGTGTTCACAGACACCGCATGCACAGCGTACACCTCTGGCGTACGTTCGTTTGATATACCCGGATAGAATTGCACACAATCAGCAAGCCCCGCAGTAGCAACGTCTGCACGGAGCATGCCGGCATACGCACGATGTTCCGGAATTGCTTCACCATACACTGAGGCAGTAAACGAAATTCCTCGAGCGTGCAGTATTCGCAGTGCTTCAATAAACACTTCAACTTTCTTTGACGGTGCAATGCGTGATAAAAACAGTACCGATCGTGGAACTCGTGCCGTGTGTGCCGGCGCAGTAAACACATCAGTATCAATACCTACCGGCATGATTCTTGTTTTTGGGTATCGCGCAGTATATGAAAAGCGAGATGTACAAAATACATTCGTACAGAACGAAGCTGCAATAGTAGTCAGTGCGTTTCCCGCATGGTGATTTCGCCACAAATACACTTTTTTCCCCATGAGGAGCCACAGCCACCCCGCAAGCAACACGTACTCCTGATTCATATGTACAAACACAACATCATACTGGCCGCGAGATTTCCAGAGTGCACGATACAAGCGAAGTATGTACGTGATGCGCGACATGCTTCCCTCCTCCTTTCCAAGTGAGTGCACCGAAATTCCCGGCAAATCGTACGATCCTCGCTTCAAACAAATGACCGTCGTTTTTGAAAAGAGCGATGAAAATTGCGAAATCCATCCATGAAAAAAACCGAGTACGGGGTCACGAGTATCTAC
>CAZXUM010000024.1:0-4830 GCA_964644005.1 uncultured Candidatus Saccharibacteria bacterium | reverse complement strand
GTGTGCAGTATACGCTGCGTCAATCGATTCTTTAAATGCTGCAAGATACGCTTCTTTTGATACTACCGGCACTGGTATTGGCCGGCGGCGTTCGGTGAGCGCCCGGACGACCGCATCCGCGACGCTCTGAGCAGAGTGTTCAGTGATGTACGCTCCAACATCGCGGGCAATACCAACATCAGTAGACACAATAGACACACCTGCAGTAGCTGCTTCAGCCAGTGTCATACCGTATCCCTCAAATTCCGAGGTGAGAAGGAATACATCAGCCGAAGCGTACACACCTACCATGCTCGATTGCCACGGCTCAAACATAACTGATTGTGGAGCAATGTGCGCTGCCAGTGAGCGGAGCTGTTCAGCATATGATCCTTCTCCCACAATAATAAGCATCGCACCTGGTACGTGTGACACTACCTGCGGCCAAGCTTCAATAGCAAGGTTGATATCTTTTTCTGCCTCAAGGCGAGACGCCATGAGCACCCGGTGTGTTGGCTGTGGATATCTCTTTTTTAGATCAAGTGTTGGGGCTCCACCATTGTCCTGTAAAACAATATGGATAGGGAGAACAACAATTGGCATGTGTGCTACCTGCGGCCACCGAGCAATGAGTGCCTGCTGCATTCTACGCGACACCACACGAAGCGCATGGGCTCGCGGAATAACCAACCGAGCAATGATCACTCGCAACATATTTTTAAGATTTGCTCGAACAAAATACGAATCGGTAATATCAGTATGAATTTGGACATGGAGTGGCACTGCATATCGCCACGAAAGGAGTACGCCAATGAAACCAATTTCAAAGGGATCTTGTGCGGTAATCACCCACGGCGTGGAAAGATCACCACGGCGCAGTATCCCTGCCGCAGTAGTGTATCCGCGTATCAGCGCACCTATTTTTGTACAGCGGCCGACAGGGTAGAGTGCTACCGAGGATCCGAGAATCTGAACCTCACTTGCCGCTGGCGTGCACAACACCACATGAAGGTGGTCAAACAGCGTGCCGTAGCCATGCATGCGCCGCCGAACAGCACTACCCTGTTCGAGCACTTTTGGATCGGTTGAGAGCATCAGTACTTGCATAATAATTATTTTTTAGCGTACGGACTGAGCGGAACAGGAATGCCTAACAGTTCGAGATGCTTCGCAATGGTGTCCTCCCACGTAATTGAGAGTGGCAACTCAGAAACAATTTTTTCAGCGGCGCGCACGTATGATTCGTCATAAAATTGCTCGAGTCGTGACGCAAGTTGTCGTTCGCTCCGTGGATTAAATTGCCAATCAGGAGGAAGAGTTACAGTGAGACCATTGCCTTCAGTGATAATCGCAGGGCGGCCAAAAGATAACCCTTCGAGAATAAAATTTGGATTAAACTCAGTGAGTGCCGGTGCGACACATACCGTTGCCTTCTGAATTTTTTTAAAGAGCTCTACCTGCGGCGTTGCCGCTTCAAAGGTAATTGCATCAGCAGACGGTAACATCCGTACCAATTCACGGAGCGCAGGCTCATCAGGACCACTACCAATAAGTGTCAGCGTGCCGGTTTTTTTCTGCTCCCATACGTGGTTAAACGCATGAATGAGCGTGGGTAAATTTTTGTAGGCAACAAAACGACCAGCAAAGAGAAATGCTGGCGGCAGGGACAACGGCGCGATCTGCGCTTGTCGTCCAATAATTGGATTTGGAAATATACGAACAGATGCCGCGCTCACCCCAAAATGATTAACGAATAACGACTTTATCATGTCGTTGTAGGTAATAATAACTGGCGAGTGCTGTAATAAAAAAGAAATGGCCGAAAAAAGTATCGGCTTATCTTTACTCGCTAACCCCTGGCGATAGTACTCATCCATCGAAAGAAATCGCGTGCCGCGCTCAACAATACGTTCCCAAATAGGATCTCCACCAACGCGGATAATAAACTTTTTTCGGAGGACGAATGCAGCAAGACGTGCGGGCATACCGGCGGCAGTTGGATCAAATGCGTAAATCGTATCAGCATCCATTGCATGCTGCACTACTCGAAAGAGGTACACCGCCCAACGAATAGGCCCAGGGAGTCGGCGCGATACCCGCTCAACTCGGAACGAAAATTCGTTCGAACCGGCATAGTCGCCATAGGCAACAACGGTAACTCGAACACCGCGCAGTACAAGCGCTTCAGCAATTCGTCGGACGTGGGTTGCGGGTCCGCCGACATCAGGAAAGAATACGCCTGCGGCAAGGACAATTTTCATGGTATTGTGGTGAAATCATTATGCACCGCCAGTTAAAAATAGCAATTATCGGCCTCGGTGCATGGGGCAAAAAACTGCTTGCCGCATACATCTCGCAACCGCATATTACTATTGCAGCAATCTGCCACAGTGGTGCCACCGAAACTACCGATTGGCTTCAAGCTGGGTATGCAGAAATTCCGGTGCTATCGATTGAGAGTATCTGCGCTGACCCAACAATTTCATTTGTGGTCATTGCCACACCAACCCGTACTCATGTTGATATTGCGAGTCAATTGATTGCTGCAGGAAAGAGCGTTCATATTGAGAAGCCGCTCGGCAGTTCAAGCTCAGAGATCACCGAACTCATTGCGGCTGCTAAAAAACAACACGTCCACATCTACGCGGGATACATTTTTGTACACCATCCGGTATGGAAAGAAATCATGCGGATACTTGCTACTCACAAAGAAGTGCCGAAAATGTTGGAGAGTACCTGGCACAAGTACGGCACGTTTAAAGATACACTCGAACATACCCTCGTCTGTCACGACATTGCACTCGCAGTATCACTGTTCGGACCAAAACTGTCGCTGAAAAAATGTTCAAGTAGCGGTGTAAAAACAGCACAAGATATTGCGACATATTCTCTCAGCAAGGGCTCGGTCGTTGTTGGAAAGCTTGCATACAACCGTGTATCGCAGACAAAAGAAAAGACCGTTACTGTGCACCGCACCAACGGCACAAAACTAGTATGGACTGACGCAACACTCTATGAAGAACGAGCAGGTACTCGAACAAGTATATTCGAAGCAGACACCTCAGCTCTTGAAGAAGAGGTCCGCGCATTTACCCTTCCGGACTCTGGAACACGCCCCGGTGTCACCGACGGTACATTCGCCTTGCAGGTTCGGGCTATCCTTGAACACCAGAAAGCCGCGTAACCACGTCGCGTGCAGCAAGTACGCAGTTCACCAATTTTCCTGAAAAGATCAGTGTAATACGATCACTGATTGCCCGCACAATTGTTGGACGTTCGTCGGTTGCGTCGGTTCGTGGTAACACGGTACGAATAGTAAACATTGAGCCAATGTGTGTTGCTCGAGAAAATCCCGGGAAAAATTCCTCAGCTGCAGCAAAAAAATCTGTAATTCGAGTTACTGGTGGTTGTGTAATGACACCCGCATTCAGCACCGGAACAAGTTCCGCTGGTATGATCGGTGTTTTTCCTACGTTTGTTGCGTGAATTGCATGAACGACATTTCCGATAACGTGATACCCAGTAGTGCCGTAGGGATCAAAACACATAAACGGACCATCGATAACAACCATGCTCTGTTGGGCAAATATGTTGGGCAATTTTACTACTGGTTTTTCGCAAACTTCAAACTGGTATTCATCATTCGGTGCCGCTGTTCCAAGTGCCGCATGACTAGCGGCATACGCAGCAACAACAATATGATCGAAAGAGGTGAGCTCGGTCGCTGTAACCGACACGTCGTAGTGCACTGTTACCGTTGAACCTTCCAGCTTTTTCTTGCACAGCGTACGGAGCATGTCAGGATCAATCAACGTCTCTGGTACCCGGAAAACATCTTCAACCCTATCTGCATTAATGTACGGCGGAATGTCTGACACATGCGCAAGGTTATATTTGCTACAGAGCTCACTAAAATCCTGTGCTGACGTGCGGCTACCCTCTTTCGCAATTGCGTAGTAATGCTGATTATCAGTCAGCAGCGCCCCTCCGTACATTTTTGTAAATGATTCCTCCGCAGCAATACAGGCAGCAATTGTTTGTGGACTGCGGGGGTAGTGATAGCCGCGATGCAGTCGATACTGGTTAATACCTGATGCGGCCTGTAACATATCGGGCAAACGCTCAAATACTGTTACCTGATGCCCATGCGCATCGAGTTCAAGAGCTGCGGTTATTCCAAACAATCCAGCACCAATAATTGCTACCTTCATGAAAATGTCGAAAAAATACGTGCACCCATTGTGGCAGCAACAGTGTCCCAGTCGTAGCGTTCGCGTACCATTGCTAACGCTTGCTGCACCAGTTTAAATCGGAGCGCTTGATCGGCAGCGAGCGCATTCACCGCAACTGCTATATCGTGTGGGCTTTTTGGCGACACGAAGTAACCTGTTTCTTGATCAGTAATAAAATCGGGAATGCCGCCAACCGGTGTTGCAATAACCGGGATACCCGAGGCCATCGCTTCAACAAACGAGTTGCCGAATCCTTCAGAAAGCGATGGTCGGATGAACATATCTGATGCTTGTAAAAATGACGGTAACAATTGGTGCGGTTGCGTTCCCAAAAAACTCACCCGACCGGCAATACCAAGGTTATGGGTCTGGTGCTCAAGCTCTGGTCGAAGTACGCCGTCACCGACAATCACAAATCGCACCTCCGGATTAATAGCCGGCATGGCGTCGATAACATCAGCAATGCCATTCTTTTGAACGAGGCGCGAGGTGGTGATGAGCACTAATTCTCCGGGCACTTTTGCAAACAGTGGTTGTGCATAGGCAGGAAGCGGAGTAATCGCAGAAAAATGAGCGTAATCGACACCATTTGGAATGACTGTTACCGGACACCGAGCCC
>CAZXUM010000023.1:3562-7316 GCA_964644005.1 uncultured Candidatus Saccharibacteria bacterium | reverse complement strand
AAGGCAAAGAAGATATCAAGATGTTGCTTGCTCGACCATCGATCGACCCTGATCCAGAATCGTTCTTAAAAGAAATGGTGGTGACTACATGGAGCGCAACGTCTTCTACGAAAGAAGATATTCATGATCTGACCGATGAAGAGTATGTGTATCGGGATAAATTTTTCTTCGGACTTTCTCGCAAGTTTGATTGGGCTAAGGTGTTGCGATGGTCATTGCAGAAAAAGATCGAGGCTGGCGTAGGAAGCGTCAGGCTTGTTTCGCGAAATAATTCGATGCGCCCGCCGCTCGCTCCTCTTGAACTCCTTGAATATTACTCGAATCAAAATACTGACATCATTCAGGAGTATTATGTGCCTATCAGGAATTTCGTGCCGTTTATGGATGAATTCAGGCAGATTCTCACTGATGATGATATGAACGTTATCAGTTCTACAGTTCGATACGTCAAGGCAAACAATGAGACGTACATGGCATATTCACCGAAAGAAGATTCATTCGCCATCATTCAAATGAGCAATGTCGGACTTTCAAAAGAGGCTCAAGCCGTAGCTGAAAAGACCACTCAAAAAATCGTAGATGCGGCGATCAAGTATGGCGGCACATATTATCTGACTTATCAAAACTATCCTACTAAGGAACAAATAAGGGCTGCATATCCGAATACAGACCTGGTTTTCACAAAGAAGCTGCAGTATGATCCGACGGAATTATTCATGAGTGAGTTCTATAAAAAATATGCAAAATAATCCACCGAGATTCAAGAAAACAAAATATACCCTCAGCTTTATCCTGGTTTTGCTTGTGGCGGTTGCTACGCATCTCTTTTTGTATGAACCTGATTACACGGGTCTTATATTTAAACCTGAACAGACCCTAGTATTTGCTCATCGGGGATTTGGTAATCATGCTCCCGATAACAGCTTGGCTGCTGCAAAAATTGCTATGCAAAAAGATATGGATGGCGTAGATGTTGATGGTCAACAAAGTTCAGATAAAGAGATTGTTATTTTCCATGACCTTAGTGTAGGTCGTCTTACCAATAGCACAGGAAAAGTGAGTTCAAAGACTACTAGGGAATTGGAATCACTAGATCTCGGCCTCAAGTATGGCGAAGGCTTCGAAGGATCATTCGTACACACATTCGAAGATTTTGTAAAAAACATAACCCCAAACAGGATCCTAATGGTGGAACTGAAGGTTCCAGGTAAGGAATCGACAGGTATAGAAGAGCGAGCTGTGGAGATCATCAAAAAATATGATGCTTATGAGCGTGTGTATCTTAGCTCATTCAATCCGCTCGTACTCTATCGTCTTAAGAAAATCGATTCTCAGATTCGGACCGTGTTTATATTCATGGATACCAACTGGAATTCCGAACTCCTGGCGGAAATAAATCCTGAAGATCTAGTGGATCTTCCTTGGTTCTTGCAGAAGGAGCCGATACGTCGAGCGCTTAGAAAGATTATCAAGCCCGACGCACTTAGTGTAAATAATGAAGTCGATGAGGCAACAATTGATCGACTTCTTGGTAAAGGTTACCCAATCTTCCTGTGGACTATTGATGATGAAAGCCGTATCGAATGGGCTTTAGCAAAAAATCCTTACGGCATCATTTCCGATGAGCCTGAATTAGCAAAACAAATCCGTGATGAGCAATAAGAGTTACACAATGCGCTGGCTTTTGATATCCCAGAACATCATCCTATTTGCTTCAGGCATGGTTTTTCCTTACTACGTCATCTTTATCAAAGAGTCCGGAGCTAATTACGTATCATTTGGTTTTGCCTATGCACTTTTTGCCATTAGTTCGGCATTGGCTCATTATGGAGCGGGAAAGCTCACGGACAGATATGGACGAAGTATTTTCTTGGCTCTGAGCAGTTGGGGCATGGCATTTTCACTGGTATTTTTTCCGAGCGTCACGAGTATGTATCAGGTTTTCGTTCTCCAAATAATAATGGGTGTATGTAACGCTTTTCAGAAGACTTCCGAAAAGGCTCTTATCGCAGATATGACAATACCTGAAGAAAGAGGAAGACAGATTGGGAGCTACCATACCTGGACCTCCATTATTTCAGCCTTGGCTGTTATCGGGGCAGGATATACCATCGATATTCTTTCGCTTGATGTGATCTTTTACGCAGCGTCACTCTTCATGTTTATCGGAGGTTTTGCTTCTCTCAAAATTAAGGATAAAAAATCATGATTACTATTTCTGGGATACAAATACATGAATTCAGTATCGCAATAACCGATTTTGTTATCTTTGTTGAATCGGTAATTCTTGCTTATTTACTCTATAAACAAGGAGGTAAAAAATTAAGCTTTAAGACAATTTACGGTCTCGGTTCTTTTCTGTTCCTATTTCTTGGAGCATCTTCTCTATTAGGCGCTCTATTCCATGCATTTTTTCCTGGCAAAGCAGAATCTCTTGGCGGTTTCATAATGTGGATGTTTACGACAGCATCCATCGGTCTAATTGCTGTAACAATTTTGTATACTACTGCGTTTATACTGAAGAATAGATACATCTCTAAGAGTATCAATATAATCACTGTAATTTTCTTTCTGTGCTACATGTATACGATTCTGTTTGTTGATTACCATTATCCGACCGTCATAAAATTCTATGGGCCCACTATCCTGCTACTAGGTGCAGTAGGTTTGTGGAAATCAATTACTCAGAAAAAAGCAGTATGGTTTTATTTACTCACAAGTAGCGTTCTCTCTGTCGTTGCCGCAATAATCCAATCGCTTCATATTAGTATTGATCCAGTATATTTAAACTTCAATACGCTCTATCATATTATTCAAGGAATCGCTTTCGTTTTTCTTTACTTTTTCTTCAGGAAATATCCAAACGACAATAGCGGATAATCCCGCTACACAATTTACTTCTTTGCTATACTAACTCCCATGCTCCTCGTCGCGCTCTCACTCCTCGCTGGTGCACTCACCATCTTGGCACCGTGCACTATTTCGTTACTACCAGTGATTGTCGGAGGATCATTTGGCGGTACTCGCAGCATCCGCCGTGCGGTTACGGTAACTGTCGCACTTGGCCTTGCAGTTATTGTGTTTACGCTCGTGCTCAAAGTGAGTACCCTTTTTATTACCGTACCGCCGGTGTTTTGGCAGTTGTTGTCGGGCGGCATCATTGTGGCGCTCGGTATTGTAACGGTGTTTCCAGGTTTGTACGAAAAGCTGCCGTTCCTCAATACGCTCAACCGAAGTTCAAATGCTCTCATGTCGACGGGCTATACCAAGCAGACCTTTTGGGGCGATGTGCTGGTGGGAGTGGCCCTCGGTCCTGTGTTTTCAAGCTGTAGTCCAACGTACTTCCTCATCGTTGCTACCGTGCTCCCGCGCAATCTTCTTGAGGGATTGCTCTACCTTAGTGCCTACGCGCTCGGACTCTGCGTAGCTCTTTTGGTTGCAACCCTTGCCGGGCAAAAAATTCTGTTGGTGCTCGGTGTTGCTGCAGATCCACGCGGCTGGTTTAAGCAGCTCATTGGTGTCCTCTTCATCGTTGTTGGTGCCGCTATTCTTTTCGGATACGATAAAAAACTCCAGCTCATCGCAGCAAATACTTTTTTCGATGTCACCGGTATCGAACAGCGTTTTCTACAGGTTACCGACAAAGAGATGTCCGACACTCCTCGTGGAGAATTCAATCTGTCTCCGGCTATTGTTGCAAATGCCAGCATGCGGGTGAGTGCCAAGGGAGCGGTGTATTCGCGTGCACCAGAAA
>CAZXUM010000023.1:0-3552 GCA_964644005.1 uncultured Candidatus Saccharibacteria bacterium | reverse complement strand
AAATTACACTGCCGCATGCCTATATCAACACACAAGGAAAGCCGATTACCATCGGTGAGTTTGTCGGAAAAAAAGTAGTACTCGTTGATTTTTGGACATACAGCTGTATCAACTGTCAGCGCACCATCCCATACTTGAATGCGTGGTATCAAAAATATCGAGATCAAGGATTAGAAATTATCGGTGTGCATACGCCAGAATTTGCTTTCGAAAAAGTTCCGGCAAACGTCAAAACAGCAATTAAAAAAAGTTTTAGTATCGAGTATCCTGTGGTGCTCGATAATACGTACGGTACCTGGAATGCGTTCGGTAATCGGTATTGGCCGCGCAAATATCTTGTCGACATCGATGGATTTGTTGTGTACGACCACATCGGTGAAGGGGAATATGCCGAAACAGAACGCGCAATTAAGCGGGCACTCGCGGAGCGGGCTACCGTGCTTGGATTGCCAGTGCCAACAGAAACAGGCGTGGTTACCCTGAACGGAGTTTCTACCCCCGAACAACGAAACATTCGCAGTAAAGAAACGTATTTCGGTGCAGATCGAAATGAGTTTCTTGGAAATGGCACACAGAACGTCCGTGGTGAACAAACATTTGTTGCACCTCAAAAAGTCGCACCTGGCACACTCTATTTTTCTAAGATATGGAATATCACTGATGAATCTGCGGTGAACACCGAGGCTGGTGCACGCATTATATATACGTACTCAGCGAAAGATGTTTATTTTGTGGCAAGCTCTGAAATGGGTGTTGTGTTAAAAATAATCCTCGATGGAAAACCCCTCGGTGAAGCAGCAGGAGCAGATGTTGCACCTGATAGCACCATGCGAGTGCTTGAAAATCGCCTCTACAAAGTCATCAAAGGGCTCGAATATGGCGAACACACCTTAGAAATTGAAGTCAGTGGGCCAGGGCTTGAGGCATATACCCTCACCTTTGGGTAGTGCTGGGCACTCGGAGCTCTTTCACAGGGGCTATTCCCACTTTCCCTAGAAAAGGTACAATAGGCGGGTACGTATATAAATAATAACATTATGCTAAAAACCAACTCTGCATTTATGAAGCCGATGAACGTGAGCGAAGACCTCGCGGCTGTTATCGGTAATGGTCCTATGCCTCGTTCAGAAGTTACCAAAAAAATCTGGGCATACATCAAAAAGAACAATCTCCAGGATCCAGCAAACAAGCGCAACATTAACGCTGACGCTCCACTTAAGAAAGTCTTCGGTGGCAAAGCAACAGTCAACATGTTCGAAATGACAAAACTCATTTCAAAGCACCTCTCATAAAGAGTTGTTCGTACACATGCAGAAACAAGAGCGCCGATCGGCGCTCTTTGTGTACATTGACAATTGGTTTAAATCTCGGTACTTTGCAGAGGTAAGTGCAAAATGCTTCTACCCGAAAGGAGTGGCACATGCAGGTATCGTTCTTTCGAAAGGTGTTCATGTGCGGCAGCGTGGCTATTGTTGCGCTCTGTGCAGCAACTCTGGCACTGTCAGTTGTAAGTATGTGTCTGGTCGTATTGAACATGAGCATTCGGTGGGTGATACAGAATTGACCGGCGATACTACCGCCGGTTTTTTTATACAAGGTGATACAATCTACGAATGATAAAAATGGTAAGTATTGCGGGTGCGGTGATTATCCTTGTGGGCCTTGGTGCGTATGCATACGGCGTCCAAAAAAAAGCAGCATTCAATAAACCTATTGAACATCCAGAGCCGACAACCGTATCGTTCTCGCGTGTTGCGTACACACCCGGTGTCCAAGGATATTTAGCGGAACCAACTGCGGCAGCGCCCGACGGCGTCTACCCTGGGGTAGTGATGATTCATGAATGGTGGGGACTGAACGAACACATCGAGCGGAGCGCCCGCCTGCTTGCGGCAGAGGGGTATCGGGTGCTCGCTGTTGATCTCTATAATGGAAAAGTGGCAACAACCCCGGATGAAGCTCGAACGTACAAGGATGAGCTCGATCAAACAGTAGCAACTGCAAATTTACGCGCAGCAACAGCGTTTTTGCGCACCAGTGGTTCAAAAAAAATTGGTGCCTGGGGATGGTGCTTTGGCGGCGGACAGTCAGTACAGCTCTCGCTTTCAGGTGAGCGGCTTAATGCGACGGTTGTCTACTATGGTCAGCTCGAAACAAATGCAATTACACTCCGAAAGATTTCCTGGCCAGTACTCGGCGTGTTTGGCGAAAAAGATACTACAATTCCACTCTCCGCAGTGCAGGCGTTTCGCCAAGGGTTAACAGCAAACAATACACCGAATGAGATCTACATTTACTCGGGGGTGGGACATGCATTCGCCAATCCCTCAGGTGATAATTTTGCACCCAAAGAAACTGAAGATGCGTGGAAAAAGACGCTTAAATTTTTGCAGTTGTATCTAAAGTCCTAGCAACTACCCGAGGGTGAGTAGTGCGCGAAGTGTCTAGCATAGCAGGGTCTAACTTGGTACACTTACGGTATGAACTGTATCAAGAAACTCACGATTATCGGTGTGATCGTTCTCTCTATCTGCATTGTGTGGTGGCTGTTCGCGCACCAGGCAAACGCTCCAACAGAAGTTCCTGAGGTTGATCCATATGCTGAAGCTCGAGAAGTGTTAGCAAAAAAAGATGATGTCATTCGAATCACCAACCTCGTACCGGGCGGCACTATTTCTTCACCATTTATTCTTGAGGGGGAGGCACGCGGCACATGGTTTTTTGAAGCAAGTTTTCCCATTGAAATTCAAACCGAAAGCGGTACACTTATCGGCACCGTTATCGCCACAGCAGAAGAAGAGTGGATGACCGCAGATTTCGTAGCTTTCAGTGCAAGTATTGTCGTGCCATTTCACGCACAAGTTGCGGGCCCGCTCAATCTGGTGCTGCGTAAAGATAATCCATCTGGATTGCCTGAAAACGATGACTCAATTGTGATACCGGTAATTCTGCAATAAATACGTACCGATATACACAATGAAGCTCTGGTTTAAAGCAAAGCGCTACGGATGGGGATGGACGCCTGCATGTTGGCAAGGGTGGCTTGTGCTCGGTGTATATTTTGCGGTGCTCATTGCACTCTTCCAACATGCGGACATGCGATCACATTCGGGCAGTGACACCCTTATGAGCTTCTTTGTTCCACTCGTAGTCATCACTGCCGTGCTTTTCGGTATTTGTTGGAAAAAAGGAGAACGACCTGGCTGGCATTGGGGTGATGCCGACGATACACCAGAGAAATAGAATAGGATAAAAAAATTGAGTAGGAAAAAGCGGATGTCGTGGTGACATCCGCTTTGTATCAGCGCTGTGCGTAGCGTCTGATAGTACGTCCTGACAACTGGGCTATGGCAGGTCGTTGCGTGCGACCATCAGCCATTTTTGCGACTGCAATCGCTACTCGCCGGCGAATCTCGCTCGGGATACTTGGCTCTTTCGAGACAAGTTCGCGAGCGGTCATTGCTAACGGGTAACCTCCGCTCTGTTGAAGCGCTCGAACTTTATCAGCAAGCGTGCGCAGCTGATGAAAACTCGGCCACTGAGGTTGTATGG
>CAZXUM010000022.1:0-8276 GCA_964644005.1 uncultured Candidatus Saccharibacteria bacterium | reverse complement strand
ATATCAAATACTGCAAAACAAATCCTCAACATACTTTTATAAGGTGCACAAGTTTGCCACGATTCTGCACAAGGTATAATTCTGTATCGATGATGGATACTAAAGCATTATGGACTCGTGTAGTTGAAGAACTTGAACCTACAGTTCGAAACAATGGTCATCTTCCTTTTCTAAAAGACTCATACATAATCGAGTTCACTGACGGCACATTCAGCATTGGCGTACAGAACGCCTTCGTCCGTGATTTCCTCCATAAAAATTTCCACAGAGACATCCTTCGAATCCTCCGATCATTAGCAGAAAATGTTCGCTCAGTTGAGTACATCTTTGGTAAACCAGGCCAAAACTGCGAACTCAAAGCCCGCCGACCACGCACAAACCCAACAATAGAGCTCCCGTTGGCTGATTATTACGTTAATCGCGACGACAACCTTAACCCTCGCTACACCTTTGAAACCTTTGTGGTTGGTCCTTTTAACGAACTTGCGTATGCAGCTTCACAAGCAATCATTAAACGCCCTGGAGCGGTCTACAATCCACTTTTTGTATACGGAAACACTGGCCACGGTAAAACACACCTTATCCAAGCAATAGGGAACCACATCAAATCAGTACACGAAAACCGAAAAGTCTTTTACGTACCCTCAGAAAAATTCACCACCGACTACGTGTCAGCCATCCAAGCCAACAAAGTAGGGCAATTCAAAGAAAAGTACCGAAAATACGATGTGCTCATCATGGACGACATTCAGTTTCTCTCAAACAAAGAAAAAACACAGGAAGAACTCTTCCATTTGTTCAATTTTATGTACGAGAGCAATCGCCAAATCATCTTTTCATCTGATAAGCACCCAAACTACATCCCCGACCTTGAGGACAGGCTCAAATCTCGTTTCGGTGCAGGTATGATTCTCGATATTCCTCCACCAGACACTGAGTCTCGTGCAGCAATTCTTAAAACAAAAGCACGTCTCCATGGTATTAACCTCACCGACGAGAGCGTCGACTACCTCGCCTCAGTGGCCGACGGAAACATTCGTGAACTTGAGAGTATGATTAACGCTGTTTTGTGCCAAACGCAACTCAAAAACCGCGACCTTGGCCTAGCTGAAGTTAAAAACATTGTTAAATCGAGCAATCGTCCTAAAAAATCATTTTCTGTTAAAGATATTATCAAAACAATTGCTGATTTCTACAACATAAACGAACAATCTATTTACGATAAAACTCGAAAAAAAGAAGTGGTTAAACCTCGACAGGTAATCATGTATATTCTTCGTGAAGACTATGATGTTTCATATCCATCAATTGGCGAAAAACTTGGTGGTCGCGATCACACCACAGTCATCCACTCGTGTGAAAAAATTAAAGGGGAAATTGAAAACAATGCGGTGCTCGTAACTGAATTAGGTCGAATTCGTTCTTTGTTGTAGGTTGCCCAATAGGTTAATAACTGTGTGGGTAAGTCATGTATAACCTGTGCACAAGCGGGGGATAAGATGTGTATTTCATGGTGACAATTTGGGTATAAAAACAGGTGTCGTGTTAGAAGGGGTTTTTGTACCCAATTCATGCACATTTTATCCACAGGTTATACACAATCACAATCCAAAAAGAGCCTTATAAAATAACACTTTAAAAGACTTGTCCGGTTTTCCACAGGGTATATAGTAATAATAAAGAGAATATATATGAAAGTAGAGATACAGAAAGAGGAGCTCGGAAAAAGCATATCGTTCGCTGAACGAGTAGCGGGTAAAAATACCACTACGCCAATTTTGGGCACCATTCTGTTAAAGGCTACAGGAAACCTCCTTACGCTATCAGCAACCAATATCGACCTGAGCCTCGAAGTGACAATTCCTGCAAAAGTACACACCGCAGGCACTGTTGCAGTACCAGCGCAATTTTTAAATAACTTCGTTTCAAGTTTGTACGATACCAACAAAGTGGTGTTTGAACTTGAGAATAACAACCTTGTTGTTAAAACAAATCACAGTTCGAGTGTTGTGAAAGCAATTCCACATGACGAATTTCCTTCTATAGTCCGCATGGGTGATGGTAAACAGTCAGTTACGGCAAAAGATATCTCTCAAGGATTAAAGTCTGTCTGGTGGGCTGCTACGGCCGCTAGCATCAAACCAGAACTTTCGAGTGTCTACATGTACCACAGTGGCGATAATTTAATTTTTGTCGCAACCGATTCATTTCGCCTTGCTGAGAAGCGAGTACAGATGAAAAAAGTTCCCGAATCACCACCAGTGCTTATCCCGTATAAAAATATTGCTGACATTATTCGTTTTCTCGATCAAGTCAAAGATACGTGCGACATGTTCGTATCGCATAACCAAATTGCGTTTGCGACACCAACAATGTACCTCGCCTCACGAGTGTTGGAGGGTGTCTTCCCTGACTACAAACAAGTTATTCCGAAGGATGTTAAAACAACCGTCACCGTGCTGACACATGATTTACAGCAATCATGTAAACTCCTCCAGGTGTTTACGGATAAATTCAATCAAACAGTATTCACCATTGCTCCAGATCAGAAAAAGTTTGAGGTGAGAACAAAAAATGCTGATGTTGGTGAGACGGTAGTAACGCTCGATGTAAAAGCAGAGGGTGAACCCATTGAAATGAGTTTCAATCACCGCTATGTAAGCGATGTATTTCCTGTTCTCACCACCGAAAGTGTAACCTTGGTATTTAGCGGTCTGGCACGACCAATGGTCGTCCGCGGTATTGGAGATAACACCTTTATGTACCTTTTGTCGCCAATGAATAAATAATGAAGCAACTCGCCGAATATTTAGCTCGAGCAACAACATTTCTCAGTGCCAGTCGAGGAAACCGTTCGATGGTGATTGATACGTGTAAAGAACTTGGTATCCCACTCGAAGATTCAAAAACTTTTTTTAAAAACGGTGTATTGAAATATAGAGGCTCACCACTCATAAAGAGCGCGTTGTATCTCAAACGGGAAAGTATTATTACTGCGGTAAACAAAAAACTACCCAACACACTCCGTAGTATTGAGTAGTCTGTACGGCAATTTTCTAGTCTCGATTATTTCTTCTTCTGTTTCGTGTTGTTGTTGCGGGAGTTGATGTTGCTGGAGGTGGTGAAATAAGTATCGGTGAAGTAATTATTTGTTGCACCTGGGGCACTTGTTGGTTGAACCATCGAGCGATACCATCTTCCCAGTTATCAAACTGTGGATCACGTTGTGGGTGAGTAGGGTAGGCGCCATTCGGAGTATTTTTATCAACCCAGTAGAGAATTGAATGTGCTGAAGTAATAACTCTTTCATCAATATAATTCGACGACACATCGGCTTGTGCAGGAGTATTTGTGCGAGTATCAACCAAGTAGCGGGTGCCGGGCTGCCATTGTCCGTTGAGTACTGGTTTTGAAGCGTTCCGTTGAGCAGGTAGGGTAAAAGCTTTTTTATCCCGAGTTGCTAATGCTTCGTCCATGAATGCACGCCAGAGTGGTGCAACAATTAAACCAGCGACCTGTTTAACCATCGGACGGTTGTCGTTGTTTCCTGCCCATGCACCAACAGCAATATTTGGCGTGTAGCCAAGGATCCATGCGTCACGCGTGTCGTTGGTAGTACCTGTTTTTGCTGCAACGTCTTGGTTAGGAAAATTGAGAGGCGATACTGCTCCGTAAGAGGGTGTTCGGGCCACGTTGTCTGACAACACATCAGAAATTTCTCGAGCAATTTGAGCGTCCATCACCACAACCGGCTTATCCTTAAATTCTTCAATAATTTTTCCTGAGCGGTCTTCAATTTTTACAATTGCTGTGTACGGGTTACGTTCTCCCTCAGCGGCAAACACTCCGTATGCACTGGTCATATCGAGCAAACGAACTTCGCCACCTCCGAGTACGAGTGTTAAGCCGTAGCGATTAGCTCCCTCAAGAGAGGTGATACCCATTGCCGCAGCTTTCTTGAGTGCGTTAGTGATACCAACAAGGTACAACGTTTTCACTGCAGGAATGTTAATCGATTGTGCGAGGGCGTTTCGAAGTGTCATTGGTCCACGAAAAAGATCATCGTAGTTTTTTGGGTGGTAACAGTTTGGTCCGGTATCGCCAAGGCGACAGTTCGCATTAAATTCAGTGGGAACATCAAAAAGTACAGTATCCGGCGTGTAGCCTTTTTCAAATGCCGCAGCATACACAAATGGTTTAAATGATGAACCTGGTTGGCGATATGCAGTTGTGATATTGAAGTTACCATCAATAGTTGCGTCGAAGTAGTCGCGTGATCCCACCATGGTGAGAATGTGCCCGTTAGCAGGATCAATCGCTACGAGGGCAGCGTTTTCAGCAGTAAAACGAGTGACATTTTCAAGGGCAAATTTGTTTACAATCTCCTCACCTTTTTTCTGTAACTCCCAATCGAGCGTTGTGGTTACCCGGAGATTGCCGTTTCGCACAGCCTCCTCGCCATACTTTTCGTTCAAGTAATCAAGAACAAACATAACAAAATGCGGAGCCTTCAAGCTGCGATTTTCTGGAGCAATAAAAACCACTTTTTCAGCGAGCGCAGCAGTGTACTCTGCTTCAGTGATGTGTTTGTACTCGAGCATTTTTTTGAGTACCAAATTTTTTCGTTTCTCGAGTTCGTCGATGTGGTTACCAGATGGAGAAAAGTATGATGGCGCTTGGGGAAGGGCAGCAAGATACGCAGCTTCTGCCAGAGTTACATCTTGTGATTTTTTACCAAAGTACCCCTGGGACGCTTCTTCAACACCGTACATGGTGCCACCATACGGAGTGCCGTTGAGGTACAAATTAAGAATCTCATTTTTCGAGAGCTGTTGTTCAACGCGCATTGCCAAAATTGCTTCTTTAATTTTTCGAGTGATTTTTTTATCAGCTGTGAGCAGAGAGTTTTTTACCACTTGCTGGGTAATGGTTGATCCGCCTTGGCGAAAACCTCCCGCTAAAATGTTTACCAGTGTTGCACGAATGATTGCGGTCGGTCTGATGCCGTTATGATTGTAGAAATCGGCATCCTCAATCGAGATTGTAGCATTTTTAATATCTTCAGAAATAGTTTCAAAAGGTACCACGCTGCGGCGGATGTCTTGGTTAACGTTGTAGAGCAGCACTTTACCGGTGGTATCGTAAATTTTTGTTGATTCCTGAAGGAGTTTGTTTTCGTAGGTGTCGAAGGCTCCAAGGTCGGGGATCTTTAGTGTTGCCACCCACAAAAAAACTCCGCCTGAACCGATGAGAAAGGCGATAAGTGCAATAGGCACAATTCTCCGCCATATAACGTGTCGCATTGGCGAAATAGTACCACATGCTATAGTGGTTTGGTATGATTGACACAAGTCAAAAAAGTATCGAAGCAGTCCTTTCTCGCGGCGTCGAGGACGTGTTTGTTCGCTCTGCTCTCGAAGAAAAATTAGCATCAGGAAATGTGTTGCGCATAAAACTCGGTATCGATCCAACGAGCGCTCACATTCACCTTGGTCGCGCCATTACATTGCGAAAACTGCGCGACTTTCAGAAGCTCGGCCACACACCAGTCTTTATTGTTGGTGATTTTACCGCTCAAGTTGGTGATCCATCAGATAAACTGTCAAAGCGACCAATGCTTACCGTTCAGCAGATTACCGAAAATCTCAAAACCTACAAAGAACAAGTTGCAACCTGTATTGACCTCTCAAAAGCCGAGTTTCATTTCAATAGCGAATGGCTTTCAAAGCTCACTTTTACCGATGTTGCGGAGCTCGCAGAAAGTTTCTCAGTCCAACAAATGACTGCACGGCGTAATTTTTCTGAACGCATCGACAAGGGTGAAGAAATTTCACTGCGTGAGCTCTTGTACCCACTCATGCAGGGTTACGACTCGGTTGCAATTAAGGCTGATGTTGAGATTGGTGGCTTTGACCAGCTTTTTAATGTAAAAGCGGGACGTGTTGTTCAGCGACACTACGGTTTGCCCGAGCAAGACGTGCTCGTTACGCAAATGCTTGTCGGTACCGACGGCCGAAAAATGTCATCGAGCTGGGGAAATATTATTGCGATTACCGATCAACCTACCAACATGTTCGGAAAAGTCATGTCGCTTGTAGATGATCTCATTGTGCAATATTTTACACTCTGCACCGACCGCACTCTTGAGGAAGTGAAAGGATTCGAAACGCAGTTGGCGTCAGATATAAACCCCCGTGATGTTAAACTGGTGCTTGCTCACGATATTGTAACTCTCTATCACGGTGCCCAGGCTGCAGATGAAGCGCAGCGTCAATTTATTGAAACATTCAGCAAGGGAACAATACCAACAGATATTCCCGAGCACGCTGTTGCTGCATCAAAACCCATTAGCGACATTTTAGTCAGCATTAAAGTGCTCCCATCAAAGTCTGCATGGGCCCGCCTCATTAAAGAGGGAGCGGTGACCGATCTGGAAACAGGTATGCCAATCACTGATATTCATGAGGTGGCACAAAAAACGCGCCGTCTGCGCATTGGCAAACGAGCGTTCATTCGACTCATCATCAAAGAGTAATAATTAAAATTCTTTATATCCTGTGTCATCGTCTGCTACAGCAGGTTTTTCATCTCCATCATCGTCCCATGATGATTCATCTTTGTTCCAGTACGCATCGTCAGCGTCATCTCCGTCATCGCTAAACGTTGGTTTTATTACATCTTCCTCTTCTTCGTCATCGAGCGCTTTAACGAGTTTGTCGCCGACTTCATCAAGCGGATCAATACTCGGACCAATTTTTTAAGGTCTATTTTTTCACTGTCGCCACGGCCGGCGTCGGTATTAAATGGTAGGGTTTTTTTCTTCATGGATCAAACATTACTGAACGCTCTATTTGTAACAAATATTTCTCTGTTTGTAAGTACCCTGCTAAGGTGTGTTTCTGGGGATAACCTACATACGCTTGAGAGGAGATGTTACACGTAAGTGAGCGGTACAGGCAAGTCCTACCGCAATAGCATCAAATTCATCGTCGTGGCGCTTGCTGATAGCGTTATCCGCTCGCGCCGGCATTGAAACAATACGCGGTACCATACTGATAAGTTGTGACTTCTCAGCTCGTCCGTAGCCGGTAACTGCAATTTTCACTGCCGCTGGCGAAAATTCTTGAATTGATAGTCCTGCGCCTGCTGCAATAGCTAAAATAACACCGCGCGCCTCGGCTACCAACAGCGCAGTTTTTTGGTTTTTGCTAAAAAAGAGAGTTTCGATGGCGAGTATTGATGGTATAAATTCAGCGATGACACGTGCTACCTCCTGGCCTACCTTGTACAACCGCTCTGCGTGCACTAATGTTTTCGGTGTTTGAAAACAGGTTGAATAAATAAGGGCGTCTTTTCCGTTCGAGCGTTCAATAATTGAAAGGCCGAGTCGATCGTAGCCGGGATCGACACCAAGCACGCGTACCTTAGTTTGCATTCGTGTAGACGGTTTGAACATCGTCGTTATCTTCAAGATCGTCAACGAATGGCTCGAGCGCAGCAAGGTCTTCGTCAGATAGGTCGACAGTTGTGTGCGGCACCCAGCCATCGTGTGTTTTTTCAAATGCCCATGATGCAGCGCCGACGCCTGCAAGCGCTGACCCATGTCGTGAGAGAATTGCACGAACCTCTTGCGCTGCTCTATTTTTATTTTCAGCAAGCACGTCGATGATGACAGCGACACCACCCGGACCATACGCTTCATACAGCATTGCCTCCATTGTGCCAGGGTCAGTCGATGCTTTCTTTACTGCTCGTTCAATAGTGTCAGCAGGCATATTTACCTCCTTTCCTTTTTGAATAGCGAGCGCCAAACCGGGCGACTGTAGATTGCCTCCGCACTTCTTTGCTTCAACCGTAATAAAACGAACAAGCTTGGTAAACACCTTGCTCTTTTTTGCATCAGATGCCGCTTTCTTATGCTTAATTTTTGACCATTTATTATGTCCAGACATACCTAGAGGATACGAATTCCCTATACGTTTTGCAACTATACATGTTGTATTAATTTGTCATAAAGAAAATTTTATATCGAGATACTTTGTGGAAACCTTTTTTCTGTACCGAGTGTTAAAATACAAATCCAATGGACTTCACTCTGACACAAAAAGAATATCTGAATCAGATAACACAAAATATTTCAGCAGAGTTTTTACGACAGGTCGGTGCGCTCTCTGAAGACTTTCAGCATCGCTTAAGCGCCAGCCGCGAACCATTTGTTGGTATTTCTGAACGAATGCGTCGCCTAGAAGAAGTGACAACTGAAGTAACGTATGACG
>CAZXUM010000021.1:0-8378 GCA_964644005.1 uncultured Candidatus Saccharibacteria bacterium | reverse complement strand
ATGCGCCTCGCTAAGCCCCGAAGGCTTATAACGAGTGTGGCTGCTGTCTCCATGATCAACCGCTTTATCTGCAAGTTGTTCATGTAAGCACCAGCGCCATTGGTACGTTCTGGTCGAGTCATCACCAATGATGCTGACTTCGACTCAGGAGCATGTACAACCTGTTTTGGTTTAACTGGTTGCTCGGTGATTGCACTTCCTGAAGGCATGTTGCAACCAATCTCGACAAGCGTGTTTTTCCAGCGCTTGAGTGCCTGATTGAGCGGCTCGGTATATGACGCACTCAGCTCGGCAATTTTTGCACGAACTTCCTGAATAGGTTGCACGCGGTGCGTGATCCATTCCATAATGCGCTCGTGCTTAACGTCGAGAAGTGATGACACTTCCTTGACGGTCAGCACCCGACTTGCGATCAACTTAGATATCGTGCTGACATCACTTTCAAGCTGCGGACTACCGGTTACTTTGAAACCGGTGAGCTCGAGCACGAGAATGAGCCGAATACGATTTATTCCAATAGGGGCGCATTGTCCCTTATAGAACCACGAATTAAGCGTTATGAGCTGAACATCGATCAACTGTGCCAGTCTGTTTCGCTGTTCAAACTCTGAACGAGTCATGTGTGGAAAAAACAATGTGACGAACTCTCTGACGCATTCCTCTACTGTGCCACTACGTTTGACCATTGCGTATCTCCTTATGTGTTGGGGGTGTATTGTGTGACAAAGAACACAAAAAATCCAAAACAAATAGTAACAATAATTAATGATTATGTCAAATGTTTAAGCGGGCTAATAGTTGACAAATATTTAATTATCATTATAATACTTTTTAGTCAGTTCTCAACGAGTATTCAACCCTGAAAGGATGGTGAGTATGTGAGTAGCACCTACAGAGCAACGGTCCGAACTGTTGTTCGGGTCAGCGTGCGTAATGGTCCTTATGCAACAGCGCACGCAAAAGGCGTGACAGGATCAATTACCTTTTCACTTCGTAGTTCTGTATGGAAAGAGGAGGTACCTCCAACCCCAGGATGTATTGTAATCTTAGACAATCTTATCCAGCAACGTGCTGGATGGAGAGCACTGTCTGCCCGGTTATTCCAACCGGAAGACGAGCAGGGTCAAGAACCCAAGCAGCCGAAAAAATCGGCAAGGAATTAGTGATGAACGGTAAGAAAATTATTCCCGAGCTGTACAAGTCGTTCCGCCTCGCCGTCGGCAAATTTGAAGAAAAACGCTGGCGTTTTTCCACAGAACTGAGAACCGATTTGGAGGCGCTGCGAATCAGCTACGGCGCCGAGGTGGTGAAGATGGTGATCAATGATTCTTCATTGGTTACCACTATCCAACCGAACACATTGAACATTTCGTCAGCAACAGCTACGCCGACAGACGAAAGCTTGCCAAAGAATCCGCGCCGAAACCGGCGCAAACGTCGAGGCAATCTTCTGAGCTTCAGCGATCTCATTCCGCACGTGGTCACTTCTCTCCCAAAGCTTCGGGATCAGCAATTTACGAAGCATGATGTTGCCAAACAACTTCGAGCAGACGGTGTCAGTCGCTTCAAGCTCGACCACATTGGCCTCATCATGACTCGAAACCTCACCGGCGTGATCAAAGATGGTAAGGTTCCTTCAGTGAAAAAAGGAGTTCCTCCACTCAATGCCTACCGCGTCATGGGAATCATAGGAGAGGTGCTGCGTAAACGATCAGCACCAGCGAAATTTGTGGTGACACCAAGTACAACATAGTCACCCGCGGACGTCGATATCAAGAGTTAGGCCTCAACATCCGTTGAGGCTTTTTTTATTTATACAAACTTCTTCAGCTGCTCAAAATCTTTTGCCAACGTCGATTTGGTAGTGTTGTTATACACCGCAACTGCAGGATGGTAGAGCGGGATAATAACTACTTCACCGTAACTTGTTTTTGCGCGATGCTGTGTGCCATGGGCTTTTGAAATTGGTTCGAGTTCAAGTTCTAAACCAAATTTTTTCATAATGTATCCCATCGCATAGCGACCAAGTGTCGCAATAACTTTTGGCTGAATAATTTCAATCTGCGTATCAAGAAACGGCCCATACACTTCGATTTCTGCTGGCAGTGGATCACGATTTTGTGGCGGCCGGTCTTTTACAATGTTTGTGATGTACACATCGTCGCGCTTGATACCGGCACCAGCGAGTAGCTCGTTTAAAATTTTTCCTGCGGCACCCACAAACGGTCGTCCAGTTTTTGCTTCAGTGCGCCCAGGCGCTTCGCCGATGAACATAATAGATGCGAAGTGGCTCCCCTCACCGATGACCGGCATATTTTTTTCCGTGAGTCGAAACGCGTACAGTGGCGAGTTAGTGAGTCCAACAACACCGTCGCGAACTATTTTTAGTTTTGATTTTCGTTGGTCAGGAGTATCCATGATGCATACTGATTACTCAACAACACTCTCTACTGCTGCTCGATACATACAAAAATCACAATCAGTAGCGCCCTTCGGTAGCGTATCACTATCAAGACAGGCTTTTATTTTTTTGATCGTTGGTTCGACCCACTCAGTCGTGCCGGTGTATGGAATAAGGGTAATATCAAATTCAAGTTTTCCATCGAATGCTTCCTTATCGCGCAAGCCATTTGCGTACACAAAGTAGCCAGTGTCTGATACCGGGAAGCCATTTTTTTGCAGGAGCCACTGGTAAAATTCCATCTGGCGCTTATACCTATCTTGCCATTCTGCATCAAGCGAAACGGCGCTGTCTTTGCTGGTTGCCTTGTAATCAACAACAATCAGTTCGCCGTGTGTGTTTTGCCAAATGTCATCAACGCCTCCGGTTAATTCAAAATCTGTTTCAGGATCGATGTACCGAACGCCACCGCGGAGTGCGTCTCGCCACTCATCTATCTGTGGATGCTGAAATGGCACTGCGTCAACGCCGTAGGTGTCCATCAACGGATGCGCGGTTTTTTGCGCACGGTGCATATCAAATTCTTTTTTGAGGAGAATGTCGACAGCGCTGTTTAAGTTAAATGGAAATCCTGGCGGTTGCCCGACACCGAGTCGACGATCAATATAAAAACAGCGTGGGCATTTGATGAATGCATCAATTTTTGAGCGACTCAATCGAAAGGGTGTTTTTTGACCCGGCGCATAGATATTGCTCTTTCGTTTTGGATTGTAGTACTGCGACATGAGGCGATTGTATCACAATAAAAAAACACCCGAAGTAGTTACTTCGGGTGTGGTGCTATTCAGAGCATTTCGACGGTGTGGTTTTGCCGGCCGAACGTAAAGTTGTGTCCGGAAAACGTACTAATCGCTTCACGCTCCATTCGCTTGAGGTCGCCGACTGAGCGCATCGGGTCATGGTGGACCCCGACAATCGTTCTCGGCAGAACCGAGCAGTGCGTCAGCGCGTCTCGAATCATTTCGGGAGATGAGTGTCCCCAACCAACACGAGATTGCGCTGGTGTATCGCTAATGCCCGTTTTTCCATCGAACTCAGATTGCCGATATTGAATATCGACAACCAGCATTGCTGCGCCGCTCACAAAGTCAGCGTATGCAGCATGACCAGCTCGATCCTTCGCTTCGTGATCAGTAGCAATGACGATATCTCCATACTCAGTTGGAACGCGATACGCAACAGCACCACCAGGATGATTAAGTGCATAGGTTTTGATCCGATCAGTGACACCTTCGCCATGTGTGCCGATTTCAATCATGCTACCCGGTGGAAACACGCCGAAGCTGTGTGTTACGCCTGTCACCTCAGGGCTCACCGGCCAGTTGACTGCATTGAATGCCCGATCGTAAATCTCAATGACATTCATCTTGAGCTGTGGGCCGTAGAGCCCTTGGCACAAGCCTTTTGCAAGAAGTAGCCCGTTGCTCTGCAGGCCGCACTGATGATCAGAGTGGTAGTGAGTAAACAGGATGTGGAACTTCCGAATACCCATCTTGCGCAGGTGCTTGATAACATTTGTCGCACCGCTGCCTTGATCAATGACGATTGCGTAATTATCAAAGATAATCGCAAACGCCGTGGTTGCGCCGCCAAAGGCACCGCGCTCTTCGACCGAATCATACGATCCAGTCACACCACCAAGAAACAGGTACGGTTTTCGTTTTGAGGTCTTTGCCATCGCTGGCCTCCGTAGAATGATTTTCAGTCAAAGAAAAAGAGTACACTCGTACTCATCTGGTAGAAATATACCACATATTATATAAAAATCAAGTGCTCGGCAGTAGGTGTACAATTAGTGCGGAATATGCCTTTTGATACTGTTTTCTACCGCAATTAAACCAGCAAAGGTCAGCAGCGTCAGCGCAGTTGCAAAAATGGCAACAACGTACAGATTAAAACCGACAGCAACCCCTACCGCTGACGCAACCCAGAGACCTGCCGCACTGGTGAGTCCGCTCACCCGATCATCGCTCGAATTCGCAGGATGAAAAATCATACCGGCACCCAAGAAACCAACGCCCGTTACAATACCCGCTGCGAGACGGAGCGGGTCAAGCCCATTTGGACCAACAAGACTTGCGGTCTGCTCGATGACAAGATTACTAATGATAACAAGCAAGCACGAACCCAACGACACCAGTGCGAAGGTACGCATGCCCACAGTTTTTCCGGCAAACGTACGCTCAGTACCAATGGCAAGTCCGAGCGCGAGCGCGAGTATCAGTTGCCAAAACTCAATAATAAAAAATCCATTCATGGTTACTGTGTAGTATATATCGAACGCGCCTCACGAAGTATCGTATCAATCTCAGCTGTGGATAGCCCAGCTTTATTCACCAGAACTTCTGTGTGTTTTTCTAAGTCGCGACACAAGAGAACTCCCGCTTCAAGCAAAACCTGTTTTGTATGCGCAGACAACGAAGTAATGCAGGTCACTGGCTGATTACCATGGTCTTCAATCATGTGGTGCAGATTTCCATTTGGCGGATAATTCCAACCAATAATGGTGAGCCCTTTGCACGCAGCATAACTAATAGCTGAGGTGGTGAATTTGGTATTTGTGATGAGCCAGCAGTCGGTGATCTTTCGCTCTTTCCCTTCGTACGTAAATGTTTGACCACGAAGATCATCGAACCGAGCTTTTACGTAGAGTGCGACCTTGAGGTCGGTTTGCAAACCAGTGTTGTTGTGAAATTTTGCCTCAATCATTATGAGCTCCGTGTCATTGTAGGCAACGACATCTACCTCATGCATCGCACAGCCGCCCTGTACAATTTGATCCATCAGAATGGTATACCCCTTTGTGGCCAAAATAGCGGCTACAAATTTTTCAAACAAAAAGCCGGTTGGTCCAAGATCGAGCACCGCTCGGCGGAGCGAATAGCGTGCCGCGGTTGCTTTTTCCATTCGGGTGAGCGACTGAAATGCGAAACGATAAATTTCACCAGTCGTCATGCCATCCCGCATGTGTGACTCGGTTTCTCCAATAACCCTTGTAATGAGATCGTCAGGAGCTTGCGCCTTAACCAGCGAACGACGCAGCTTTTCTGTATCGAACGGCTCTGATTCGCCGTTCGCTTTCAAAATGAACACAGACATGTGCTCTATTATACGGCGATCTGCGATATCACACCACCGCCTATGCACTCATTCTGTGCATAGAACACAATCGATTGACCAAGTGCAGCAGTTTGTGGGTTCGTAAATGTCACCCGCGTAGTGTCACGTGCAATAACGAGTGTACACGCTTGCATTTCTTGGTGATAGCGTATTTGAGCGGTGATTGTTTCGCGAGATAGATTTGGCACACGAATCCAGTTTGTCTCAGTGAGCGTGCACACAGTTGTTGTTCCTGATTGCGCTCGAGATTCCGCTGACACCGTGATTGTATTTGCGGACACATCTTTTGAAACAACGTAGTACGGTGCGTCGGTATTCGTTTTTTGAGTAATCGTAAAGCCGTGCCGTTCACCGATAGTGTAAAAAAGTGCACCGTCATGTGTGCCAATAGTATGTCCATCTAACGAAAGTGCTGCACCGGGACGTCGGGTAATAAAATGCTGCAGAAATTCTTTCATGTCGACTTTTCCGACAAAACATAGTCCTTGGCTATCTTTTTTTGCTGCTGTTGGTAGTGCGTACCGTTCGGCTAACGCACGAACTTCTGGTTTTGTATATGTACCGAGAGGAAAGAGTACGTGCGCCAAATCATCTGCGGTGATTTTCCACAAAAAATAGGTTTGGTCCTTTCCACTATCGGGCGATTGAAAGAGTTGCTGATTACCGGTTCGAGCATAATGACCAGTAGCAATACTCTCTGCACCTTGAGCCTTCGCCCACTGCCAAAACGCGCCAAATTTTACCGAGCGATTGCACATAACGTCGGGGTTTGGTGTTCGGCCTTCGCGGTACTCAGAAATCATATAATCAACAACGTCGCGCTTGTACTCAGTCGAAAGATCGAGTGTTACAAAAGGAATATCAAGGTGTGCGCACACGCGCATGGCGTCGAGCCGATCAGTTTTCCAGTCGCACGGCAAAAAGTCAGGGTGCCACACTTTAATAAACACGCCGGTAACTGCGTGGCCCTGTTTTTTGAGGAGTGCTGCAGCAACAGACGAATCAACACCTCCAGACATTCCAAGAAATACTTTTGACATACATGCGCTGGCATCGTACCACTTTGCTCACTAAAACAGAAGTCTGCCTTGTTACTGCGGTAAATATTTTTTTATATTGCGTAGGTGTTCTTCATAGGTATGGGCGTAGTGAAATATATTTTCAGCATCAGAAAGGTAGAAGAAATAGGCAGTATGAATTGGATCGAGTGCTGCACGAATAGACTCAAGACCAGGACTCGCTATTGGCGCTGGCGGCAATCCAACACGACGATAGGTATTGTACGGCGAATCAGCAGCGAGATCAGTTTTTGTTAATGCGAGTGATGGCTTTGGCGCGCCCTCAGTACGAAAGATGTACCCGACAGTTGCATCAACCTGGAGCGGTGTATTGCGTTCGAGTCTATTTTGTAAAATACCCGCAATGACCCGACGGGACTCAACCGTAATTCCTTCCTCTTCAACGAGCGATGCAAGAATGATGGTGTCACTCTGTATTTCAGGACTAAGCACTTCCCCGGTGTCACGGTCTCGCAAGACCGGTAATGCCTTGGTTACAAACATGTCGCGCATTGTTTCAAGGACTTCTTCGGCTTGAACGTTTGGTAAAAAGAAATAGGTTTCAGGAAAGAGATATCCTTCGTATGGTGCGGCAATACGGATAAATTCTTCTGTATCAAATCGATAAAACTTTTCTGCCATGACTACAGCAACTTGTTCGATGGTGAAACCTTCCGGCACTGTTACTTTTATTGGAGCGAGATCGTAGGTACCGCGGGTCATACGCCAGGCCAATTCTGGAGCTGAGTATGATTGCGCCAGGTAGTAGTCACCTGCTTTGAGGCCCCGCTCACCCGCCATAACAATAGCGAGGTTTGCAAAGAGGCTTGCTGAACGGATAACACCCATGCGCTCAAGTGTTCTAGAAACTGAACGAACCGATTCACCTTCTTGCACCGTAACAATTGAATTCACGGGAAACTGTTCCGGAGGACGGGCAGTGGTAACAACAAGTATCCAGGCACCGCATGCCAGCGCCACCGTAATCCACAGATATTTTCGCGCGGGGTGATGCATACTATATCGGCAAATTTGACGGTGCCTCTGACTTCTTTGACGGAATGCGCGTGAGCGTTGGTGTTGCAGCAACAGCACCGGGGAAATGGAACAACGTTGCCAATTCTTCAGTGGTTAAAATAAACGGCTTGCTGCCAATGTCGCTAAATGGGTACTGAAATGCGCCACGTTGACGCGATGCATCGAGGAGCCTTTCTTGACGTTCTCGCGACTTTCGACCAAAGGGATCTTGCCAAATGTAATTGAAGGACGTTTGCCAATCCTGCTTAAAGCCATTCAGCGTGTTTGAACTAAATTGTTTAACCATGCCATTCAAGCCACCAATGTTTTCAGATCGAAACTGATCTTTTGTTGCAAAGTACAATCCGCGGATTTTTGTGTTGAATGCAAACTTACCAATGCTGCGCTCAATGGCGTTGATCGCTTGCTATTTGGTTTCCGACAGATCAGAAAACTTTCCCTCACAAACAATTGTTTCAATTTCTTTTGCAGCTTCCTCCTTCCAATCGGCCTTAAATGACAGCGCTCCCTGCTTCAAACCTTCCTCGCTGTGTGGCTGAATAAGTATTTGGACCCAGGCGTACTCCCCTTGGCGGAGCGAACCCAAAAATTCGAGTGCGGGGGTTATTGGATCAATTTTAAATTCTTCTTTTGGATCCTTATCGAGCCCGTAATCAATGTAGGTTTTAATTGGGTACGGATCTGGTTTGGTAAGCTTAAAC
>CAZXUM010000020.1:1933-8482 GCA_964644005.1 uncultured Candidatus Saccharibacteria bacterium | reverse complement strand
GAAATGTAAAGGCCGACATCAAAGATTTTTTCCTGTGCTTGCTGCAAGTTGTCACGGAGCTGTTCGAGGTCTTGGTATGCGGTGTCGAGCATTGGGTCGCGAACCATCCCCTTTTCTTCGCGGAGGTGAATTTGACTCTGTACCTCGGCTACCTTCTTTTGAAATTTACGCAGAACACTTGCGGTTTCGATGGGGTGAATGAAAATAGACACATCGAACACTTTGTCGAGGTTAATGATAGGAGAAAACCATGTTTCGGTGAGAAAGCGTGGGTACGAGATAACAAAAAAGGTGCGGATAATTTTGTCGCCAAGATTGAGTGCTCGCGGTGTAATTTTAAGCGCTGATGGTGCGATTACGTCGTTGAGTTCGAGAGCGCTCGACTCGTACATTTGTTGTGGCAGCACTGAACCAAACTCTTGTTCGGTGTCTTTTTTCTTCAAAAAATTAAATAATCCCATGGTGGTGTGTTGGTTAGTGCTACGTGTGTGATAGCGGCTTTTCGGTGTCGCCCGGGTTGAACAATTTGTAGAAGAGTTCGACAATTTCTTCGGTACCGAGCTTTACGGTGCGAACACCACAACGAGTAAGTCCTTGCTCTACCACCGACATGCGCTCCTCAATTTGGCTGCGACGTTCTTCGAATGCAGCAAGTTTTGAGGTTTCGCTCTCAGGAATACGGCGCTTGAGCGGGTTGAGTGTGTTGAGTGCTCCTATTGCGCCCTTGTTTTGCAGGAGTGCGGGAGAGTACGGCACCACAACAAAGAATGTTTTGGTCATAATGTTGGTGCTCTCGGTAAAGCTTTTAATAAATTGAATGTACTCTTGGATCTGAATTTTCATGAGGTCGCTGAGCTGTTCCTTGTAGCGTCCTTCGAGGAGTGCGATGTAGGGACGAATGTCGAGTTTGCGCGACTGAATAAAAATTTGAATGGTAAAGTCGAGTGAGTTTAAGAATGATTGAAATTGATAGAGAATTGAATTTTGCTCGTCCTCAGATTTAAGTGCAAAGTTGAGTGATGAGCACATGAGGATGGCTCGAAGCGATCCGTCTTTAAGAATAGCGAAACCATCGCGCACTTCTTGCAGCGGAACAAAGTTTTGCGTAGCTGTTGAGCGTGGTGTCATGCGTATAAGTATAACAGAGCAGTCTTAGATAGGTAGTTTTTCTTCGGGCGGCTTTCCCTGAACATTCTTTTTTACATCGAGCGCCCAGGTGAGATCGCGGAGCTTACTGTTTGAAAGTTTTGGTACAAAGAGCGACGCGTCAGTCTGCTCCCCTTCTGTGGCGCGGGCTTTGATTAGTTTCGGTTCCTTTTTCCAAATGTAGAGCTTCTCGTTCCACCAAAATTTTGCTGCCGACTCTACTGCGGTGATAAACGGCTTGTTATTTACCTTATAAAAAGCGAGTGCAAGCGCAAAGATGCCCACTGGAGCTATGAGAAAGAGTGCAAGTGGTGTCCATGGCACAAAGCGCCAGATCAAGAAACAGAGTGCACCACCAGCAGCAAGATAGAGAAACTGACGCAGGGTGAGTGGACCGAAGATTTTATCTTCAACTTCGATGAATTGTGGTGTTTGAAACCGCATACGTATACACAGTATTGTAACACCACTCTCTATTTTGTAGGTTCTCGATATGGATCGCGTACTGGTGATTGTTGTTTGGTTGGCAACACAGGGCTGACACTAGTATTTTTTTGTGTTTGTGTCAGCTTCTGCTCAATGAATGTTTTGTTGACTTGGCGTTGTACTTCAACCTGGCGGGCTTCTTCAACTACTGCTTCTTGCGTGTTGTGCGGCATTGTTTTAATGCGGGGCAAGAATGCGTTACCTGTTGGTTGTGGCTGCTGGAATGTTTGCGCTACTGAAGGTACGCCGGCTCCTGAAACTCCCGCTTGTTCCTGTGGTGTCTGGTTACGTGCTGCTGCCGTTGGCGTGTGTGTTCCTGGCCAATATGCGCCAAAAGTCATTGGGGGTGTTTGGTCTGTACCCGGCAAGTTGTGCGGCACGCCAATGCGAGGCACTCCAACGAGTGTCCCCCCCAGTGCTTCCTCGATAGGAATTTTTCGCACTGGTGAGGGTTGCGGGTTTTCAATTTCATCAAGCACCGCATCTTTTGAGAGTTCGACTGAGCGTGACGATTCGTCGGCGCTGCTTAATGACCCTCCGATGAGCTGCTGGTCTGGCGGATCGAGTGCCTCTAAGCTTGCTTGATACTCAATAAGTGCCGGAAGTGCCGGTTCAAGGATGGTGTCATTGAGTAGATTGGCAATTTCCTCAGCTGTTTCGAGTGGAATGTCGAGGGTGTCTCTGATGGTGGTTACAAAGCTCAGTGGATCAAGCAAACCAAACATGAGGAGCGAAACAACGGTAAAGAGTGACGCGGTGTGTTCTTCTGAGAGTGAAAAATCGTGTGCCACCTTGCGCACCACCTCCTCAGTTGGGCTGTGGATGATGAATCGCTTAACATCTTTTGGCAATGTTTTAAACTGTTGTGCAAAGATTTCTGCTGTTGTCGGGGTGTTGTAATCCATAGTTGGTTATGTGGTTGTTCCAGGAGTAGGTATTGGCGCAGATGCCTCTGCCTCCTCCTTAACAATTCTTTGAAGAGTGTCGAATACGTTGTCTTTGTTGGTTTTCTCATTCAGTTTGCTGAGGATAGCACCTGCTGCTGCGTATCGAGCTCCTTTTGCATTTTGTGTACCAAAGACGCCGGTGCCAAAGAAGTCACCAACTGTGTACGCTGCTGCAAGTATGCCGCGCTCAGGTGCGACCACTTCTTTAACATACGTCTCTTTGTTTTCTTTAACGTACCCTCTCTGTTCTTTGATGCCAATGTCTGCAAATGCTTTGGTAATCTGACGATATTCGTCAGGGTTTTCTTTAATGAACTTGTTAAGCTCTTTAAGATCTTTTTCTACAGTCACCGGATTGCCGTTGACCATAATTTCTCTACCAACAATACGCTTTTTGAAGTCTTCTTCACTGAGGCCAAGAGCTTTGTCTTTTTCGATACGAGCAGCATCGAGGGCCGGGAGTGTTGCAGCGAGCTCGGCCTTGAAGCTGTCACGAATTCCCTTGCGTGCATCAGCAACTCTATCTTGTTCAACCGCCAGCTTTTTTGCGAGGCGGGTCTTTTCTGCGGCCGCGGTTTCAATGTCGGTGCGCTTTGTTTCTAGTTCGGCAGTTATTCTGCGGACTCTATTTGCAGCAGCAGATGCGCCAGCAATGTTTCCTGAGTTACGAAGGGTGCGTTCCTCTTGTGTTGCTGCAGCAAGTTCGGCGGTGAGTATATCAATTTCAGGATCTCGAAGATCGGCAACATCTTTTGCTTTTTTCGTTGCACGTGCTAGATCTGCAACAAGAGTTGGGTCAGCAAAGACTGCGGCGGTTTGTTCATTAACTTTCGTTGCCACGTCATCACGTGTTTTCTCAGCAGCTTTGATGTTGCCTTCGAGAACAGCTTTGTCGGTGTCGCTGAGGTCAAAACGTTTCACATCGTTTTCAGCTTTCTTTTTAAGGTCCTTCACATACTGAGTGTAACCACCCTTGCCAGTTCCCTTTCCAAGAATCTTACCAACAGCAGTGTTACCAAAACCCGTGTTAAGTACATTGAAACTTGATCCTGTGGTGATATTTGCTGCTTCCTGTGCTCGTCGAGCAAAGAATCCACGAAGACCGCCACCATTTGCAGCTTTCTGTAGTCCTTTGCTTGCGGCAAGAGACGCTGCGCCAGCACCAATAGTTCGTCGGGCAATGGCGCTCGGAAGCTGAATGCCGGCAGCTCCAACAACACGGCCAGCGCTCGTGTATCCCGATCGAACGTATCCGCCAACTCTCTTTGTTAATTTACTTGCTGCACCTGCGCCGCTCACACTGAGATTGTTTGCGATAAGCGTTGATCCGCCGAGGAGTATAATGATAATGATAAAGTTCATTACCAAACTGATCGAGTCCCCATCACCGGCAAATATTGCACCGAAGGATGCATTTGCATCAACCTTATTAAGTGCGACAAGGCTTTGTTTGAGTCCGCCAATAATCTGAAGTACCGCAAACATAAAGAGCATCCATACTGGAGCAAACACTGCATTTTTTACTAGCTGATTCCACCACTTGCTCATTTGCGAACTGTACCCAGGTATTGCCCATGAGATAAATGCGAGCGGGGACAGAATCATTAGCAGGATAAACGAAACATATCTATAGAGAAATATGACTGCAACAAAGAAGAATGTGAGTGATACCGTAAGGAGAAATATGCTACCAACCACACCCACGAGTACAATTTTTCTAATCTCAGGCACTCCTTTGAAGTTAGCGAAGGGGTCATTGTTATTACGGCTCTGTGTGACGAATGTTTGCAGGTTGAGCGAGTCCATGAATGCGTAAGAAATACTCTTCTCACCGCTCGGTTTAGGATCGTTCTGGTTGTCAGTGGCCACAGGTACCGATTCGACAGCTTTATTGTAAATGCCAATAGCAAGAACGTTGGTTGCATCAATAACAATACGGGTGGTAAACAGACTGAAGTTTACAAAGAGCGCGATAATAATGACGCGTGAAATGACTTCTCTACCCGCGCTTAACCCAAGGATTCTTCGGATACCAACATAGAGTAAAACGAATATGAATACCATGTTGCCGACATCTCTAAATGTTTGCCACGCAGCATCAATAACATTAAGCTGATCGAGATTCGATTTGAGGTTAACAATGGTGTAGTTGATTGAAAGATCGAGCAGTTGACCGGCAATCCAGAGCAAGAGTGCTTGAAGGTTAAGTGAAATATTTGCAGCTACCGCGAAAAACAATCGGATACAGCCATAGACACTACCGTCACTAACCGCACCCCCCACTGCTGCACCAGCGACACCTCCTAGGACACCCCCAACAGCAGGAGCAAGACTACACTGGTCGACGTCGCCATTGGCCGCATTATTTGTAGCTTCTACAGCACCTTCAGCTTGTGGATTGCGACCACTAATTTCTTGTGCGTTTTGAACGTTGGCTAATGCAACGTCTCGTTGTTGGAGTGCAATTTGACTCTGACTTTGGGCTTCAGCGGTGAGTTGGGCCCTTTCGCTGTCGGTAAGGGGGAGCTCTCCTGCATTCCTGCTTCGCGCAAGTTCCGTTGCTGCAGCTGCTGATTTTGCTGCTGCCTCGGTTGCGAGGTTGGTTGCTACCTTAGCGCTGTTGATCTCTCTTTCAAGCGCTATTTTTTGATCCGCGGTCAGCGTGTAATCCCCTCGTTCCGCACGGTTGTAGACACCAATAATGTCATTGGCGTGTTTGCTTGTATCACTTGCCGCGTCAATTGCCGCGTTCGCAGCTCTTCCCGCAGGACCCTGACCGAAAGCGCGACGATCAAATGTCACCTCTTGTGCCTCACCGATTGAGTTGACCCACTTGTACGTAGCTTTTCCGAGAGCTACTCCCCCGACAAATCCCCCGACAACTCCACCGGTAACTGGATTAGCGTAGTAAATACCGGTTGTTAGTATATCGATTATCGCCGCCTGTGAAACTGAGGGTAGCAAAAACGCAGCGATGGTGATGAGGAGTGCTGTTGTTTTTAATACTCGGGTGAACATTGTAGGTAGTATACCGTTGGTTGCTACTTTTTCTTAAACGCCGCGCTTAAATATTTGTTAACTTCTTGCGCGGTGTATGCGGTGCGCCAGTTATCTTTTGACTGCTGCGTTGCTTGCGCCATGAATGCTTCGTAACTGTTTGCCCCGCCCTTACTTGCGTGATACGTACCGATGGTTGCATTTGAATTAACCACTGACACTGCTTGCTCTACCGAGCCACTGTCTGCTGCAAATGCTTTCCACTCGGTAAATGTTTTTGTTGCACCACTGACGGTGTACTTACCATTTCCTGCTTCAGCACAGCTCATAAGATTGCTTTGGTAGCCAATACCGCCGCGAGTTGTTCCCTGTGATTGCGTAAAGCATGGGCGCGCATTGCCTGAATCGAAGACATTGCCTTTTACTGTCATTGAGTCAACCGCACCGCCGTTCGCTACTGAAAATGCTGTCCCTGAGTTGTAGATTGTGTTGTTTTCTATCAGCCCGGTGTAGTCACGAACGAAGGCGCTGACAATTTTTGCGTCCTCACCAGGTTTCGCACCTTTGTATGTCGTAACACTAGCGATACGAATTGCCTGACCAAACTCATCGTCGAGTGAATTTGCAATGATGTTACCGCGCACCGTGACGCTGTTGCTCGGCACTGTTTCGATACCTGTTGTTTGTTTACCCCGGGTGTGATTTTCAGGTTCAAACACAATGTTGTTGGTGATTTGGGTATTGTTGAGTCCTGCCAAAATACCGTGATTGTTTCGAGTGACGAGGTTTCCGTCGATGATACCTCCCTGTCGAGCTTGAATACCTGACCACGCACCACTTGCAATAATGTTATTTCTGATTTCAACACCAGAGACGTCGTACTGAAGGTAAATGTTTTGGCTTTGACCGTTTGGATGTGGCGCAGAGCTTGGCGGAGCACATGCCTCGATCCCGCCTTCAGGTCAGAGTCTAG
>CAZXUM010000020.1:0-1923 GCA_964644005.1 uncultured Candidatus Saccharibacteria bacterium | reverse complement strand
CTTGACGGAGCACCGAGATCTGATGGGAGAACACCTGATTCAAGCCAACCGTTGTGGTAAAAAACGTTCTCTTCAATTCGCACGCCGCGGGTTCGAGTGAGGTAGATACCCTGCGCTTGGCTGCTGCTGTAGTTTCCGGTAATAACAGAGCGACGGAGTACAATGTTTTGTCTGAGCGGGCTGTTCACTGTGGCGAGTGAGTCATTTCCCTGGGTAACAATGCCGTGTTCGAACCCTTCGATTTTCACTCCTTCGATAAGGAGGTTGTTTACTTCGCCACTCGCTGAGATCTCAACACCACCCGTACCGTTTCCGCTGCCGGTGCGCTTGTTACTCAATTGAATGTCGATAATCGCAAGATTACTTGCTCCAGAAATAGTGATACCGGATACATCTCCTGCAGGCATAACTCGTGGTCGTGCGCCAGTACCGTAACTGCTGATGACAATACGTTGGTTTGCTGACGATCCACTCTTGCTCCACGTACCGATAGGTTCGTTCCACGTGTCTCCTTTTTTGAGGAGCATCCAGTCGGCGCTTCCCGATCGAATAAGATCCCGAGCCTTGCCGAGTGATTTTACCGGTGTCGTGATCGTTTTTCCATCGTTTGAGTCGCTACCACTCGTGCTGACGTAAATTTTTTGTGCGCCTGCGGGTTGTGTAAATACTGACCAGCCCGATGCATCGGTGGTGATCTGACATCCAGCGCCAGTACATGGTGTTGGTTCGCCAGGTGTTCCTGGAGGTGGTGGTGGAGTACCCGGTACGATTGGTCCTCCAGGGGTGCCACAGTTTGGATCAAGTTTTGGTGTGCCATACACTTCTACTTCGACAAGTTCTAGATACGCGGGACTACCTGCGTTGTCGCGTTGAATGCGAATGTATCGGCCGTCAGCATTAACGGTAATTGTGTGTGGAATTACTGAGCTGTTAGCAAATCGAACAACAGTGACGCCGTCAGTTGGTGTTGCGGTGTTGTATGCACCGTTTGGTAGCGGTTGTTTTGAAACAATGACGTGATAGTTCTGTACAGGTGATGACGCCCCTGGTCGTGGGAAGACGCGTACTTCATCGATAGTTTCGCTTTGACCGAGGTCAACTTGCCACCATGCAAATTCATCTTGACCGGTGATTGCTACACCCGCACCCGTTGCGCTACCGCTTGAGTTGGTGTTTCCATCGACAGCTGCACCGGGGCCACCTTGATCGCCGTCATATTGTGATGACATTTTTGTTGCGCTACTGCGACCGCGGGCGAAGTTGGTTACCACTGGCGCTGAACAGCTGCCACCACCAGTTCCGCCGCCGAATCCTGGATCGGTAATTTCGTAATCAGGGTATTGAATATCATTAATTTGATTTTGATATTCTTTATACCCAGCATCATCAGATGAGAATCCGAAGAGTCCAACAGCCCCGAATGCTTTTTTCAAGACAAAACCAGCAAGGGCGCCAATGATTTCATCGATTTCATCTGCAAGTTCGAGTTGGCGGAGGTCGCTACCGAGGGCGTTTTGCAATTGCCCCTCGATAACCTTTCCTGGTGTTGCAGTTTCTTGTTGTATACACTTTCCGCGGCCGCCGTTTTCTTGGGTGTTTTGACCAACGAACGGTGGTCGGACAGCATCATTTTCGAATTTAGTACAGCGCTTGAAACCCAAGAAACCGCTTCCCCAGCCGAGTTCGCGGTTAAGATCGAATGTTTGATTTCCAATTTGCATTGAAAGCTGTGCGCGAAGATCGAGGTACTCTGAGTTTGGATCATTTGTTTGGGTAAGTTGGAACCAGCCTGCCCAACCTCCTTCAGAAAAGTTTCCATCGAGGAATGAGTCGAGGTTGTCGACAATGTCGCTCAGTGTACAGCGGCGTTCATCACCAAAACGTCGGCTGTACTCGAGCGAAATATTGAGAGCAATATTGAAA
>CAZXUM010000019.1:3790-8595 GCA_964644005.1 uncultured Candidatus Saccharibacteria bacterium | reverse complement strand
GCGGTAGTCACCGGCGGCGGACCGGGCATTATGGAAGCAGCAAACCGCGGAGCTTCTGAGGCTGGTGGACAATCAATCGGACTCTCAATCACCCTCCCCCAAGAACAGCGTGCCAATCCCTACCTCACCAGTTCAATGGATTTTTACTATTTTTTCAGCCGAAAGGTGATGCTCGGTTTTGCCGCAGAAGCATACGTCTTTTTTCCGGGGGGTTTTGGCACGCTTGATGAATTTTTTGAAATTCTCACACTCGTTCAAACTGGCAAGATTGAAAAGGTTCCTATTGTTTGTATGGGACGCGATTTTTGGTACCCATTGCAGGCGTATATGTTTGAGCACATGTACACAGAACATGGATCAATTGAAAAAAATGATCTCGATCTCTACACCATAACCGACGATATCAGCGATGCACTTGAAATTATTCGTCAGGCCCCTATCCGAAATGGCCTCGGCGTTCAAAATACTTCGAAGTAAGAAACCCCCACCAACGAGTTTCGTTGGTGGGGGTGCGTGTTAATTCACTGACACTGGTGAAAAGTACCCGAGATCGGTCGCCAAGGAAGCTTCATCCATCGACCGAGTGGGCCGAGGGATCTGAGGAACAGATAGATTCTTGTGTGCGGTAACTGTGAGCAGCACAGCGTTGGTGGTACCCAAAAACCCAATGCTCTCAACGGTGCATTCCCATACCCCAGCTGCAGGAGTAATACCTTCAGGAAACACCGGTTCAACTGTGGCTGAGTGGTGGCACCGCACTGGTTTAAGTGCCATCGGCACTGCACAGCGTAACGTGC
This sequence comes from uncultured Candidatus Saccharibacteria bacterium, assembly GCA_964644005.1. GTDB lineage: Bacteria > Patescibacteriota > Minisyncoccia > Phycocordibacterales > CAZXUM01 > CAZXUM01. The sequence continues at coordinate 7,798 of CAZXUM010000019.1, read as the reverse complement.
CGATCCAGGGGTACGCTTTGTTACTACCCTTTCGCAGCGCAACCCGAATACTCATACCTTCCCGTACGTCGATCGACGTAGACTGATCCATAAAGAACTCCTTTTGTGTGCCGATACGCGACACCCGTGCTTCCATCCACTGGAAACTCCAGCTGAGAAGAATACCACATTATTTGCTTTCGCCAAGTTTTGCCCACCATTCGAAGGTAGCCGACATGAAAACAGCTAAGGGTACGTATACCGGAAGCAGGATAAAAAAGAGTATCTTTTTAAGAATGGCCATTACTCACAGACTACTGCGCTGTGAACGAAGATGCAATGGGTTCACCGTTTTTAACGAGGAGGATGTCAGAAGCTTTTGCAAAGGCACCATCACCATTGTCAGAGTAGAGAACAGCGCTGTATTTTTTTCCTGCAGCTGTTGATCGGAGAAGTTGCACCGCAATATCTTTATGTGAACCTGCGGGAAGACGCTGCGCTCCGAGAATCCAACCGAGTGATCCATTGTCATCTTCGCGAACGGCAACCCATCCTGTTTTTTCAAGGGTGACTGCAGATACGAGCACGGTTGCACCTGCTTTTTGTGAACCTACGCTTACTGATCCTGTGCCCTGTGCAACGAGATCAGGTGTACCGCGTGTACCTTCCATCCCTTGGGCATTCTGCTGTACACCCATTGCTGTTTTGTCAGCAGTAACAGTAAATGTATTTTTGTTTGTACCTGTAGCCATTGTTGTTGGCGTCGAGGTTGCAGTCATCTTTGATGGAGTCGCCTTTGTTGACTGCTTACCAACCGCCCATCCAACGAGAAATCCGACAACGAGCGCTGCAATAATAAGAATGATAGCTGTCTGACTAAGCTGTTTCATATAAATATCGTACTGAAATAATGTTAATACTGCTCATACCCTCGGGTATTGGGCACCCCCATTGTTACCCAAAGCCCATCCTATTGCAATAGGACGGGCTGCTCTATTTTATGGTACATCTTGGGTTGTTGTGGCACTTGTTGACGCCGTTGTTGAGCCAGTTATTGGCAGCGCGATTGGCTCAACAGATGGCGGTGGTGTGGTGGTTTGAAACGATGGAACAGGCACGGGCACAGTTCTATCGATTGGAGTAAATTCGGGCGTGCTATTAATACCCAAGGACACGAGCAGTACAACCAGGACGGATAGTGTTGTTATGACACCCCACATATACAGTAAGTATACATGTCAAAAGAATGCCGCATATATTAGAACACATGACAGAACGCACGAGGTTCTATGCTTCGAACCTATGGATGACCACTGACCACGCAACTGCGATGAGTGCGAGATTTTTGATGATGTACTGACCTTCAAGTGTCGGTACAAACTGTTGCTGCCACGTTATCTGCGCAAGTACATACAGAGGCAACGCGGTTGTGATCATGTGAAGCAGAAAGAGTACTAGAGCGATTTTCTCAAATCGCGGAATAAGGAACAATACGCCAATGATGATTTCCGCAATGCCGAAAGCAATCATAAACTGCGGCAGCGTAATAGACGGCATGATATGTTCAAGCAATTTTCCGACAAGCGGACTTGCGGGACTCTGTTGCAACACCTTGAGCACTCCAAACCAGATGTAGATAACTCCAAGCGCAATACGCGAAAACCATTGCAGTGCCCAATACATATTCATAGAGATGTATTGTATCGAATTTGTGTAGACCGTGCTAGCGGGTAACCTGAATAGTCACACCATTTTCTGCACCTGATGCACGTACGGTAATTCGATTTGTTGTTACATCACGCTGAATGGTGTACCCGGTGGCATAATCACTCGCACTGGTACTGTGTGCACCGGCAACCGAAGGATCAAAAGGTATCTGTGAAAGATAGAGCGGCGAAATGCACGGACCGATGTCGTAGCGAGTTGCTGCAATTTCTGTAGTCGTTGCAGGAATAGCACCAGCCGCGCACCCTTGTTCAAACACACCTTGGTTATCTGCAGTGCGCTGTCCAACAGCATTCAAAAGTGCTGTGACATGTGCTGTCCGTTGTGTATTTCGCGCTTGTGCAAATTGACGTGCTGGATTAATTGCGACCAGCACAACACTTGCGAGTACTGCGATAATACCAATCACAACGAGTAGCTCAATGAGTGTAAATCCCCTATGCATATATATGTATATTAGCCACCGCCGCACAAGCATAGCATTCGGGCACTTAAGGAATCATAAAGAATTAGTAATGTCGCATTCAAGATCGTCGATATGTACCGGAGTGAGCGGATCAGGGCGAAATGCTGGGTACTCAGCCCGAAGTAGTGCATACAACCAAGCGCAAGAACGTTGTTTGGCGTACTCGGCGATAAACGATTGATTAACGCTCTGTTGCTTTCGATATTCTTCTGCAATAACTGCGCTCGCAGAAATTACTAACGCGAGATACACCGACAGCATCACTACCGTTACGAGCGCAACGAACCCAGCACGTTTTGATTGATAGTTACTCATGAGTATTCCACACAAACACACCATACGGAGTGAGCACTGTCACTATCACCTGTCGATCAACACGATCACAACTTGCCATCTCACTGTGCTCAAATAGTGTGGTCGAAGCAGCAACAGTAGTACGCACCCACACCTGATCGATCAACGCATAGGTAATTGTTTCTGATGGATGTTCAATAATCAGGGTATGTTCATCACAATCGATTGTCTGTGAATCACGCATATCTGCATCTAAATAGCGCTCAGCAATACTCACGCTACCCGCAGCATACAATTCGGCTAATGCATTCGGCACCTCAGATGACACATCAATACATAGTGCCGCATATGAAAAGATGAGCATGGTGAGCAGCGCAACATAGATGCTTATTTCAAGGAGTGTCATCGGCGTGTATATATTGTGAGCAGCGAAGGATTTTCAGAAACCACCGCTATGGTGTTAAACCAGCACGCCAGTGAACGAGCACGACCAGGGAGTGGATACGTTGCTGCACGAGAAAGTAGTTGATTGTTCTCTGAGCCAGTAGTAAACACCGAGAGTGCGCGTGCTGGTGAAGTAAGTGCGCCAAATAACCATCGACCATTTGTAATGAGACCTTGTACACTCTCATCAACAGTGAGGGTTGCGTGCGTTGTAAATGCAGTACTCGAAAGCGCGTGGAGCTCAGCGTTGCCTACGGTTCTTCCAAGAAACAGCGTATCGCCGGCAAATGACAGAGCTTTTCCATTACCCGATCCGCCAGGCGCATCGTACAGACGTTGGTGCAGCAGATCGGTTGACGAGGTCGACACGTCATAGCGCATAAGTTCTGCAGTATTGAGCGGACTGGCTATGTACAGAGCGTCATGTTCGAGGACGAGATCGTTAATCCCCGCCCCAATTTCATACGTTGCGACAAACTGTGGCCGGACAGCGTGTGCACTGTCGAGGGAAAAACGAACAATTTCCCCACCAGTGTTTTTACTTGTACCGACAAAGAGCGTGGCACCATTAGTTACAATCGCTGTTCCCATTCCTGATTGGCCGAGAGCACTAACCCCCGGAAGCGGTACCGAGTGTGCAAGTACTGGATTGTAAACATCCGCAATAGTAATAACCTGTAGACCGGCAGTATTACTTCGATGTGCTGCATATATATGCGTGCCAAAGATAGCTAGTTGTGCAATACCTGTACCCGTATCAATTGCACTTAGTTGGTGCGTTGTTTGGGGATTGGTAACGTCGAATATTATGAGGTCGGTTGCAGTAGCGACAGCGCTATCGAGCGACACAAAGGCAGCGCCTTGAAACAACACAATGTCAGTTGGCGTTGTCGATGCAGGAAGCGGACTCTGGTACACCTGCTCGAGCTGCGACCAATCATCCCACACGAGTGCGTACGAACAGCTGGATGACGTTTGGGCCCGCAGATACTTTGTTGCATAGAGTGTTTGGTGCATACGCTGCCACGGCAACAGACCCCACGAAACGGTCAGTGTTATTTTTTTAATGTACGCAGTGGGCAGTGACACCTGTTCGGAAA
>CAZXUM010000019.1:0-3780 GCA_964644005.1 uncultured Candidatus Saccharibacteria bacterium | reverse complement strand
TGAAAAACCGTACGCGGTGTATGTACGCGATTGAACACTATCAAAATCATCGTGGGCACGGGCATCGACAGCGACGAGTAATGCCCGCAGTATCGATGGAGCTACTACTCGAATGCGGTTTGACGGAACACTGTATACATACATAAGAAGCGGTACCAAAGAAATACTTGCAATCGCAGCTGCAAGTGCAATGTCGAGCATGAGAAATCCCCTGCAACTATAATTAGTGCGTAGTGACATGTGAGGTGAGGCCATAGAGCGGCGCAATGAGACTTATCACAATACTTCCAACACAACAGCCAACGCCAATCATGAGGGCGGGCTCAATAAGACGGGCGGCGGTACCGATACGAACCATCAGCTCTGCTCCGTAGTAATCTCGGGCGTGCTCACAGAGCTCAGGAAATGAACCGCTTCGTTCGGCAATACCAAAGAGAACAACGCAATCGGGCGGTAGTAACACACTACCCTCCAATACTTTTGAACACTCTTGTCCTTGTTCGATTGCTTCAGCTGCATCGGCATATAACCTGCGATATATCACAAGCCGAGATCCGTTTCCTACAAATCGAATTGTTTCTGCGAGTGACAGTCCATTCTTTACGCCGAGTGCGCATGATTCGCACAATCGTTGGGCTGCATACAACATAATTATGTGCCCAACATACGGAAGTCGAAGTAACTGTCGGGTTACAGCACCCTGAAACAACGGCAGACGACGCCATCCGATAACGACCACGCAGACAGTTAGGAGACCGATCGAGATAAGCGCTAACCACTGTTGTTGTACGTATGTAACAGACGCAATGAGTATTCGAGTTGAGAGTGGTAACGTAGCGTGTAACGTTGAAAAGGTGGCGACCAACTTTGGAACAACTATCGCAAACAATAGTGCAAGAATAGCAACAAGCGCCACACAGATGATAACGGGGTACATACAGGCGGACACAATCGATTGCTGTAACGCTTTCCGTCGAGCAATCAATTGTGCAATCGCGGCACACACAACACCAAAAGAACCTGTTTTTTCTCCAAGCGCCATGTAGGTTCGAATCTCTTCTGAAAAAAATTTTGGGAATTGCTCACACGCATGCGAAAGCGGGATACCCTGTCCAACTGCCGAGTGCATATAGCGGACAACTGCGAGATATTTTTTTCGCTTTTCGATACGCTCAAATACTGACAGTGCATCGGGCACCGCAACTCCGGCAGTAATCAAAAAACTGAGGTATGCAAAAAATTGATTGAGCCATGTATTCATTGCAGTACGCGATTTACTTCTGCCGCTGTTGTAATACCAGACGAGACAAGTTCCCTACCGTGCATCTGCAAAGACGGTGTTTCAAGCGAAAAGATACCGTGAGTGTACGACATCATTTCACAGAGCACTTGTCTGCCAGTGACAGAGTCGTGGATGAACGTTCGCACCAGCCGCTGTGCAACAATACGCACAACTGTTTCGGCCAGTAAAAAGTCACTGATGCCTAAATTTTTAAGTCGACTGAGGGCACGCTCGGTTGTTGCTGCATGCACTGTAGTAAGTACGAGATGACCCGTGAGCGCAGCCTGACACGCCAGTAACGCAGTTTCTGAATCACGAATTTCTCCCACCATGAGTATGTCCGGATCTTGTCGCAATACTGATCGCAGACCAGTTGCGAAGGTAAACCCGAGGTGCGGCGCTACCGGAATTTGTCGCACGCCGCACATGGTGTACTCGATGGGATCTTCGAGCGTTACCACTGCCCGCGAGACATCGAGCACTTCGTGAAGTAGGGAATACAGCGTCGTTGTTTTTCCTGAGCCGGTTGGCCCGGCGATACACACAATCCCTGATGTCCGATGTATTGCATCAGTAAGTAGCAAAATCTGCAGATCTGAAAATCCGAGAACGCGGAGCGACGGCGGTTCTGGCCGACGGTGTAAAATTCTGAGCACGATATTTTCACCGTGAGCCACCGGCATCAGTGATACCCGAACATCACACTGTCCAAGCGTTATGCGCCCATCATGTGGCAGAGCGTGTACATCTGTCCGAAGTCTAGCTCGCGACTTTACGTACAAGATGAGCGATTCGTGCAGCAGCGTTGGTATCGTTTCGTGAATACACAAATGTCCGTCAACTCTAAAACGAATGACTGCGTCGGTGCCTGACGGATCAACATGGACATCAGATGCGTGCGCACTCAATGCGTGCCCGATCATGCAATTAAAATATTCAGGTGCTGTCACCCATACACACTATCGCAATCATGCTGAAGATTCTGTACAATAAAAATAACGACAATATGAAGCGACACACTCACATTCGATTACGGCTCTACGCAGTGGGTATTTCACTGCTCGTACTTGGTGGCACCGCACTGGTGTTTCAAAACGAATTATTCCGGTATGTCCAGCAGCTCGCTAATCCAAACGCTCGCTCCATCAACATAACGGAAGGATTACGAAAAGAACAAATTGCTGAACGTTTTGCAAAAGCGCTCCAGTGGACACCAGAGGACGTTCAGCAGTTCTTAACCATTCGCTCAGCAACAGCAAACACACTCGCTATCCGAGACGGTTTTTATTTTCCTGACACCTATATTGTTGATAAAGACGCGTCAGTTACCGATGTTGCAGCAACACTTGCGACAACGTTTGATACTGAGATCATTGCAACATATTTTGATGGCAAGAATGCTTCAATTAAAGATCCGGCGACAGTACTTAAAATTGCATCTATTATTCAACGCGAGAGCGGCGGCAAAAGCGACATGCGACTCATTTCAGGTATTTTGTGGAATCGACTACTCAAGGGGATGCGCCTGCAAACAGATGCAACTATTCAGTATGCAAAGGGTTCGTCTGAAAATGGCTGGTGGCCACACGTAAGCGGTAAGGATATTAAAACAATCCAGTCGGCGTATAACACGTATAAAATCAACGGCTTGCCACCATCGCCGATTGCCAACGCGGGAGTAGCAGCAATCGAAGCTGCACTCAATCCACTTAAAACAACCTGCCTCTACTACATTCACGATACACGCGGAACGATCCACTGTTCACCAACGTACCGCGGTCACGAGCAAAATATAAGGGCATATTTAAAATAAAAGTCAAAAACTTGCATCCCCCAAAAGATGCTACTATCTGCTGAGAAGCACCCGTGCAACACATCTCCTGAAAGGAGGCCGTATGAGTCTTAATCCGATTGAGTGGCTCAAAAAAGGCTGGGTATATGCGTCACGTCGACGCTCGAAGAATCACACGTGCACCATCCAAACAGCACTCAAAATATTGGGTAGCAGCAAGGTGGTGACTGCAGAAACATCGCGCGCACTCTGGAATATCGAAAATTTACCAGAGCTCGGCGACCTACTGGTGCCATATCCGAGAGCGCTATTGAGTGAGATCGACAAACTCAATGTGTCACGGTGGAATGGGGCTCGTGTCGATTTCCGTCTTGTGTATCGAACCGGTATGGCTCCGTACACATTTCGAGACATCGTTAGAGAGCAGAAATGCACATCGGTCTACCGTGCCGGCGGACTTCTGGAAGGCAAGGATACGTGGATGTACCAAAGTTCACCGAGCGGATACATTCTTGCCAACATGCGTCCGCAGTTTCTGAACACTCGTCCCTCCAAACAGGACGAGGTACTTGCTCAGTTTCCGTTCCCGTCAAAACGAATTTGCGCTCCGGATCTTATTGAGATGCTCCTGTCTCTGCGTGCAGAAAAAAAAGAGTTCCACCTCAAAAAGTTTTTCTGCGGCACAGACACCATGCTCATTCCTGCT
>CAZXUM010000018.1:0-8779 GCA_964644005.1 uncultured Candidatus Saccharibacteria bacterium | reverse complement strand
CCGGTTAGTTCCGGCAGATTCCCCCGAGCCATTCGTGTCTCGAGGTACTCAAGAATGGTACCTAAAAAGGTCTTTGTATTTCGAATACGGGACTATCACCCTCTAGGGTACTGCTTCCCAGCAGTTTGTTCTATACAAAAACTTTGTAACTTTCGTCGCAATAAAGCTGCGATACCACCTTATAACCCCCAGTCACACCTCAGCCATTCAAAATCTGAATCAGAATTTAAATGGTCGAGGTGGAACTAGGTTTGGACTGTTTCCTCTTCGCTCGCCGCTACTAAGGAAATACGTATTGGTTTCTGTTCCTCCTGGTACTGAAATGTTTTACTTCCCAGGGTCTGCTTATAACAGTCAAGCTGTTACATTCACACATATAACTGTATGAGGGTTTCCCCATTCGGATACCTCCGGATCAAAAGTTGCTCGGCACTTCCCCGGAGTTTTCGCTGCTACGCTGCGTCCTTCATCGCCAAAGTGGAGCCAAGGCATCCACCATATGCACTTCATTTCCTATTAGGAAATGTCTTAACCACACAACGGTACATACTGGTCGATGATAGACATCAACCAACATGTTGTTGTTTCTTCTTATTTTTCCTGCTCAATATTCAATTTTCAAATGACTCGTCTACTCGTTGTTTCTAACAAAAAAACCGCTGCTGGCGGTTTCGTGTAAAACCCCAACGGGGGAATTACCGATTCCGCAGTTCGTGGTTTTGTGTAGTAAACATATAGACGTGAAATGCAGTATACACGAGCCGTTTTCAGCGTCAAGCGCCAGAGCAAGCCGTGGGTACCGAACCGTAAAATACTATACAATTAATCTTCTATTTTGGCAATAGTTTATATTGGGGCAATCAGCTTAATGAGGTCCCAGATAGCGTGTATTACTGTCGATGATTGGTTAGTCACTACATTGGTGAATGTCAGGCTCACCGTGAGAGCACTGCCTTTGGTGCCTGTACCGTCGAGTGTTGTATATGGCGTTCCGGTAATAGTGTAGGTTTTCAGCTGCGGATACCATGCGGCGTAGTCACCGCCACTATCCCCTGCAAGTGCAAATGGCGCTGTATATTCCAAGCGGCCATTATGATTTTGTGTACTGCTATCGAGCGGCGAAACAGCAAAGACAACGCTCTTAACTGCTGCAGTTGTGTTTGCTTTCACATTAATATTTCGTGTTGGTAGTTGCGCAAAATTGATCGTGCGGTTTGCCGTAATATTTTCATATCCAGCAATTGGCTGATTTGTTCCTGCGTTAATGATCGTGAAGCTACTGACCGCAGCACTCGCCTGTGGCACCGGCGTTGGTGGAACAGGTGGCGGTACCGGCGTTGGTGTTGGTGGTGTTACTGTTCGAGCAATAGTAACTGTTCGAGTAAGTGCCGCTCCTTTGATACCTGTGCCGTTTGCCTTTTCGTACGGAGTAGCAGTTATCATGTACACCCCTGTTTGCGGAGTGAACTCGTCAAAATTTCCGTTGCTGTCTCCGAACACCGCAAATGGGACGACGCTCTGTGTTGCTGTGGTGACTGCACCGTTTGGTGCATTAATCGTGAAGACGATACTTCCAACACTTCCGGTTACTGTTGCATCAATGTTTATTTTTTCAACCCCGAGTTGAGTGAGATTAATTACGGCATTATTGGCAAGAGCTGCGTGTCCAGCAATTTCTACATCAGTGACTGCATTTAACAGCCGCATCGCCGAAACTGATCCAGACCACTGCGGCGGTGTTGGAGGAACAGGTGGCGGTACCGGTGTCGGTGGAACAGGTGGTGTTTGCGCCAGAGCAATAGCAAACTGAGGGCCTTCTACAAAGAGTGCTTGCGATACTCGAAACTCAAGGTTGTACGCACTGCTCGCAGCAATAGTTGTTGGAACTGTCCATACATATTTTTTTTGAGCCATAGGCACACCCGAGGCAATAGTAGCGACAACTGCTCCCGTTGTACTATTTTCCAGGACGATACTCCCGGTTGTTATTGTTGTGTTTGTAACTCCACCAGTCCAGATAATATCGTAGGTTTGTCCCTGTCGAAGAATTGTCTGCGCTGCTGGTGCCGTAAGCCTCAGAGTACTTACTGGAGTCGGCGCTGGAACAGGTGGCGGTGCCGGTGTTGGTGTTGGTGTTGGTGTTGGAGGAACAGGTGGCGGTACCGGTGTCGGTGGTGGTACCGATGTTGCAGGACCTGGGAAATTTTTGCCAAATCCATAGGCAATATATTTGTTCACTGCCATTGCCGTATATGACGAGCGCCAGTTCGCCTTCGATTGTTTCACTGCTTCATTCACAAAAGCTGCGTAGTTTGCACCGCCACCAATTGCACCATTGTATTCTGCGACACTGCGATTTGGATTACCGTAGGTAGTCACCCGCTCAGTATTTGTTCGGCCTGGATCAAATGTTATCTGCCATGTCGCAAAGTTCATGTTCTGACGAGGCTGGCTGCTTGTTGGTCGGATTACGTATTGCTCACTTGCACCATTACAGTTAAAGGTATTGCTCGTGTAGCTATCACCAGAGAGATTCTTAGAACCTGATTGGAAAAAACAGTTGTTGTCAGCATACGATTGAAAGTCATTGTTGCTTACTTTTGCTGACTTCGGTATATCACCTGCCAAATTTCCTGCATCGTTGTAGAACGATACGCCGTTTTTGTAGACAATGTTATTTTCCAGCAGCACATTCATGCTTGGCACATATCTTTTTACCAAATCGACGTTGAACTGTGGCACTGACCCTTTGTACGCTACCTCGCGAGATACTCGAAGACCGTAGGTTAAGCTCGCATTAGCACTGTTTGCAATAATGTTGTCTTTAATCAATCCTTTTGCCATCGGTACAATTTCTAAACCAGTACCTGGCTTTGGTTTATTGTTAGCACTGTCGAGAGTATGCGGTTCGGTTGCGAGAATAACATTTCTCACAATTTCGTTTTGAATATTTTTATCACCGATGCCCACGAGCAAGCCGTGGTTATTTTGAACAAACAAGTTGTCGGTAATTTTCCCACCGTTGCGCACTTGCATACCGTTCCATGCACCATCAAGGAACATGGTGTTTTTTACTGTCGTATGTACTGAGTTGTCGTACTGAAGGTATGCATTGTGGTTGGGTCCGCCAGCGTTCGCTTTTACGCTTCCCGGCGGATTGAGTCGTGATGGCAATTCTCCACCTTCAAGCCAACCATTGTGACTAAACACAGTGTCTTCAATGAGAATGCCGTCGATACCCGCGAGGTACACACCTTGGGCTTTTCCACCACTCGGATGATACGCACCAACAATAACTGAGCGACGGATTTTTAGATTTTTTCCGTATGCACCGATGATACCAAGTTTGTCAGGCACTGCCGAACTAATGTTGTACTGGAACCCTTCAATTTTTACACCCTCAATAAGTAGGTTTTGAAATCCTTTTACATGACCAAGCATGATGCCGGCGCCCGTGTTTATGCCACCTACTCGATTACTTGCTAGTTCGATATCAACAAATGCGACGTTGCGTGCGTTATCAAATTCAATTGCTGCGTTAGGTTTTTTTGGGTCGGTATCTGAGTTGGGAACTTTTCCTTGAATCTCAACTTGCGGTCGCGTACCAGAAAAGCCGTAGCTTGCAATAACAATTGGCTGATCAGCTGATGGACCGCTTTTGTTTAATTCACCAAATGATTCTTTCCATACGTCACCTTTTTTTAGCAATACCCAATCTGGTTTGCCGTCGCGAACAATACTGAGTGCGTACGCCAATGTTTTTACCGGAGAATCAGGAAGTGTGCCACTGTTGTCGTTATTCCCGCTTGAACTACTGACAAAGATAAATCGTGTTTCTGCAGATGGGAGAAGGGTGGTGAATCCGGCTGGTGGATTAGTGAGATCGCGGATAACACTGGCAACCTGTGCGGGTGGAGTAAAGGCGCTGACCGCAGCAACAGTCTGCTCAAGCGCTCCACTTCGAGTCGTGAGAGTACTCCTGATGCCTTGTGGTAACGTAATCGCGACGGCAAAAACAAATAACGACAGGGGTACAGCAACAAACAAAAAATATCGATTCATAGGGTTATTATCCCTCTTTGAACCGCTATTGTATACCTAACTTATCAACAATTTTATGGTGCGGAAAATCAAAAATATCTTTAATCAGCTTGTCGTAGACGCTCCGACGATACTTAAAATCGTCAGTTTCGAAGGCAGCGTAGCGCAGTTCTGCTCCCATGTCTGCCTCAATATCTTTCATGATACGTTCGAGTGTCTTTCGCTTGAGCTGATCTCCGACAATGAGGAGATCGACACGGCTATCAGGATCTTGGGTAAAGATACCCGCAACGAGAATGAGTTTTATTTTTCCTACTTGGTTTATTTTTTCTATCATTCTGCCGTTTTTGACCGGAACGGTGTTGGTCAGTAATCCAGCAAGTTCACGAAGATAGGGAAAGGTTTCGTCTACTATCCACCCCCGAGCACGCTTTCGAACTTCCTTTTTACCACTCTTTATTGTCTTTACTATTGTACGATCTTTTACCATACCAATGGCACGGAGCATGCCCAATTCCTTCGCAACGAGTCTCGGCGGAGCTTGGATACGTTCGGCAATAGCACTTGAATCAAAGGCACTATTTTGATTGAAGAGAAACAGTCGTAATATGCGAACTCGGTATTCGTTGTCAAAGAGGTGGCTGAAGATTTCCATATCCGTGCGAGTATAGCACAGCGACGCAAATAAAAAAGGCTCTTTCTGCGCGTGGCGTTCTGGAGTGAACAAACGCAGAAAGAGCCTTTTTTATGTGTGTTATTTCAATTCTACCTTTCCGCCAGCTTCCTCAACTTTTTTCTTAAGCGCCTCTGCTTCGTCTTTCTTCATACCTTCTTTCATAACTTTTGGAGCACCGTCAACAAGGTCTTTTGCCTCTTTCAAACCGAGACCGAGTGCTTCCTTGACCACCTTGATAACAGCGATTTTTGTCGCGCCGCCATCAACGAGGTTTACGGTGAAGATGTCTTTTTCTTCAACTGCTGGGCCCGCTGCTGCTGCAGGTGCTGCAACCGCTGCTGTTGATACGCCGAATTTAGTTTCCAAAAACTTCACCAGTTCGTGCAAGTCAATGACTGACATTGCTTCAACTGATTCAACAATTGATTTGAACTTTGAAGGAGTTTCAATTTTTGTGTCTTCCATAATGCTGTGAATACTGATTAATAGTTGTTACGCTGTCTGCCCTGCGCCCTTCTTTACTGCAATCTCATTGAGTGCAATGGCAAATCCACGGAGTGGAGATGCGAGAAGATTGACGAACATGCCACGGAGTACCTGTACCGGAGGAATCGCTGCAATGACAGTCATCTCCTCGCGGTTCTGAAAACGACCGTCGAAGATACCGCCGACAATGCTGATTTTTCCATCAAACTTCTTTTGGAATGCGTAGACTTCACGCGCTGGTGCGGTGAGGTCGTCGCTTGCAGCAAGTGCGAATTCTCCCGGAAGTTCTGGTACAGTGCCCTCGACGCCCGCTGCCTCAAGCGCACGCTTTGCAAGAGTTTTCTTGGCCACAAAGTATTTGATACCTTGACTCTTCAGCTGTTTTCGAACAGCGGTTACATCAGCAACAGTGAGACCGTGAAAATTCACGAACACTGCTGACTGTGTGCCAGCAAGTGTTTGCGTTACCTTCGCAACAATATCGTGCTTCTTATTTTTTGTAATTGCCATACGTACGTTTCAATAATGAACGGTTATAATGATCGACCTATAGGCGCCATTGGAGTGACCTCGACAGGAGCTTACGCGTACCGCGAGCGGTGCTCGGGTACGGTGCCTGTTGTCTCTGGCCTATACGAAGAGCACTGTACCAAAGTTATGCGCCTGACGCAAGACTATTCACCAACAAAAAGAGCATCAAGCTGAGACACAGAATGCACATAAATCCAAAGAGAAATTTGAAGAAATCGGGGTCAAAGAGTTTAGACATTGCTCTCCTAGTATATCGCACAAGTGAGACAAATTAAAAAAACCCATGATTCATAAAAAGTCGGGTAACAAAAAAACCGCCCTCCCTGGGCGGTTTTTTTGTTTTTCCTTACTACCCTAGAGAAACTCTAGGAGAGTACAGAACTAAGAAACGTTAGTCGTTGATGAGAACGCCGATTGTTTCGTAGTCGTTTTCAGGACTAGCTGTGAATGTTGAGCCAGTAGGTGTACCTGCTGAGCTACCAAACACAACAGTCAAGAGCTGAGCGCGGAAGCTTGAGCTTTCGTTAACAGCAAGAGGGTTGAGAGTTATTGTGAAAGTAAATCTCTCTGTGTCTCCTTCGTTAACGCGGTATGAGCTACCTTCTGTATCAGCCGTACTTGAGATGGTTGATGTCGTTGCTGTTGATGTACCCAACACTGTGCCAGTTGTAGCGTTTTCAATCTGGAATGTGTATGCGGTTGTAGGAGTTTGAGAGATATAAATATCGTTATCAAACGCCTTAACGTCTACAACAATTGTGTATGTTGCGTAATCGTTATCAACACCGTCAACAATTGACCCATTTGCTGATTTGCTTACTGGAGTTACGTTCACACCCGATACTTGGAGGGTATGAGTTTCGCCAGATGCAGCACCGTCAGCTGTAACGTTATCAGCACCTTCACCAGTGATGAATACACCACTTGTTGAAGCTGTGATAGTTGTACCAGCTATGTAGTTTGCACCAATAAGAGACTTGAACTCAAGCTTAAGTTCTACAGTCACTGTCTCACCTTCAGGGATTGTGAAATCCTTGTCGATGTCGAACACTGTTGTAGATGCTGTGCTTGAGAGGTCTTCCCAGTCAAAGTCATCGAACTCTTCACCGTCGATAACAAGCATTGCGTCGTTAACAACAGTTGTTACGTCTACGTCGCTTGAGATGAGACCGATAGCAACCTCTTCGAGGTCAATATCACTTTCTTCAGCGTCAAGTTCGAACGCAAACACTGTGTACCAGTCTGAAGTTTGGTCATCTTCAACCTGGAATACAGTTGCTTCAGGATCATCTGATGAACTGCTGATGTTGAGTTCTTCGTTAGAACCTTCTTCATTAACTGTGAATGTAACTTCTTCACCAGAAGCGTCACCGATGTACTGGTCGATACCAGCTCCATCGATAGCACGAATTCCCTCGTCACCAACTTCGATCGTCCAGTCAATATCTGTTGAAGCGCTGTCAATGCTGCCAGCTGCTTCAATTTCTACTGTGATAACTGCGCGTTCTCCTTCCTTAACAACTGCGTCAAGGTTTGAGAAGCGGAACTGGTATGGAGAGTCGTTGTCCAACCATTCATCCTCATCAGAAACGTCTTCAGAAGCAACTTCTTCACCGTTCACCGAAAGAGTGATCGTGTCAAAAGTGTTCCAAGGTTCGTCTTCTTCAGAACCTGTTGCTGTTGTTGTGAAGTCGAGGTCTACACGGCTGATGCGAACATCAGCGTCTTCAACGTCGAATTCAAATTCAGCAACCTGTGCTGTTCCACCTTCTGAGAGTTCATCGTCATCACCATCGTTTCCTTCGAAATCTTCAAGTGAAGCTTCACCACCATTAAGTGTTCCTGTTGAACCACCAGTTGAACCGCCAGTTGTTCCCTGTAAACATACCCACATACCGCTGAATTGAGCAGGTGTTAATCCTGTAGGACAAGTTACACCTGGTGTAGGTGGAAGTGTTGTTCCTCCCATAGCGATTTTAGCGCGTGAGAGTGGACCAAAATAACCAGTTGATGGGAGGCCAACTGCTGCCTGCCATGCGCGCACAGCTGCTTGCGTCTGAACACCGAAGTATCCAGTTGCACCTGCTGGGATTGCATAACCTTGACCGATAGCCCAAGTCTGAAGTGCTGTAACATCAGCACCGGTGCTACCGATTGTGAGATCACGAGTGAAGCTGTATGTCTGCGCGTCTGCAACTGCAGCTGCGAAGAATACCGCAACAACTACGAGTCCCAATGTTACGATTTTCGTAAATTTACTCATAATTATTATTATTGGCACCTGTTTTTCATTACATCTAAATTGTGTGAAAAACCTGTACCGAAACTATTAACTGATACATACACCCTTTTATTGAGTGCACATACCATTACCACTACCTCATATATTTATGAGTGTTACCCCATACATACGAGCTAGCTTGTGAAAGGAAGGGGATACGGAACTTCGGAAAACCACGGAATGTTTCAGAAAAGCAGAAATCCAAAAATATGTTCTAAAAAAACTATTTTAGAAATATTTTCGGCGGATGTGCGTTACATCGTTTTTTATACGCTGTAACCGCTATGGAATTTTCAAAGTTCACGCAAAAACTGGAACTGCTATTACAGACGGACGGTCATACAGGAACTTACACGATAGTATAAAGATTACGGGCCAAACCCGCAAAATACCGTGTGGATATCCATAGTACTCGTTTTTAAGCTCAAGTCAATTTAATTGCAATAAATATATATATTGTCAATTATTAACGGCGGTAGCCACCGGAAACGGAACTAGGCCAGCATGTAGGTGCTCCACCGTCGCTCACCGGTTCGAATAACCCGTCCTTGATCGACTAACGTGGCTAATTCACGTTGAATAGTTTTTTCACTAATATCTTTAATGACTAGACGAATCTCACGGATAGAAACAGGACCTTTTTCCTTAAGAAAACTAACAACCTTATCTGTACGTTGTGCATTCTTGTCAGTTGGTATTTGATTTTTGTCCTTTACTGGATACTCAGAAATTCCTTTAGGGTATTGCTGTGTATAGTACTGTCT
>CAZXUM010000017.1:374-8986 GCA_964644005.1 uncultured Candidatus Saccharibacteria bacterium | reverse complement strand
TCTTTTATTTTTCACGCTAATCTGTACTTATCAAATTACTAACATAGCGGGTAAAATTGGATTGGCTCAACTTGGTAGATTTGCAACTTTTGTAATGGTGCCTGCAATGTTTATTTTTAATTTAGATATTATACAACTTACTTTTATTGCAGCTGATGAAACCTGCGTGGCTGGTGAAGTTGGGGTGTTTACTCCCGAACAGTTAGCTGCTCCATCGCTCAGCGTCGGCGAAATTGGCTACATCGTTACTGGTGTAAAAGAACCGGGCATTGCATCGGTTGGTGACACTATTACGCACACTCGGGCGCCACTTGCAGCTGTTGCGGGGTACTTGCAACCGTTGCCGGTGGTGTGGGCATCGGTATACCCAGAGAGTCAGGATGATTTAAACACTCTGCGCATGGCCCTCGGTAAACTGAAACTCACTGATGCTTCGCTCTCATTCGAAGAAGAATCATCGGGCACGCTCGGTCGCGGTTTCCGCTGTGGATTTTTGGGGATGCTGCATTTGGAAATTGTTACCGAACGCCTGCGCCGCGAATTCGATCTCATTCTCGTGGTAACAACACCAAGTATTACGTACCACATTACCGATACCCACGGTGTTAAATCGATTATCTATTCTGCCGTGCTGTTTCCCCTCGACCAGGACATACGAGATGTTCAAGAGCCATGGGTCCGTGTCACTATCATTTGTCCAACGACGTACTTGAATAACATTATGCCGTTAGTATTTGATCATGAAGGTCAGGTGTACGGAGCTGAAACATTCGGTGAAGGACGAACTCGCACTGAAATTGATATGCCGCTCCGCGAATTGATGCGAAACTTTTTTGATGCAGTGAAAAGCGCTTCGTCGGGATTTGCGTCGGTATCATACGAACTCATTGATATGCACGAGGCGAATGTCA
Organism: uncultured Candidatus Saccharibacteria bacterium; assembly: GCA_964644005.1. Classification (GTDB taxonomy): domain Bacteria; phylum Patescibacteriota; class Minisyncoccia; order Phycocordibacterales; family CAZXUM01; genus CAZXUM01. The sequence goes on along the minus strand of CAZXUM010000017.1, from coordinate 8,075 downwards.
CCCGACTGGATATTTATGTTGCCGAAGAAATGGTACCGGCATTTTCACGAGTTATTCCAAAACTAAAAGCTCAAGCTGAGGGGGAAAAGGCGGTCGAAAAATTGTACCAGCACCTCCCACGCCAAATGTTTGCAACAAAAATTCAAGCACTGGCGCACGGCCGGATTCTATCGTCGCGCACCTTGCCTGCGATGCAAAAAAATGTCACCCAGCACATGTACGGTGGCGACATTACTCGAAAACGAAAGTTGTGGGAAAAGCAAAAGCGCGGTAAAAAGCGCATGAAAGCGGAAGGAACCGTGAACATTCCTCACGACGTCTTTTTGAAGATGATAAAAGAAGCCTAATCGATCCTTAAAATCGGAGTGCCGGAAAGTAGAGGATGACCATGCTGACGATGACTAAAAGGCAGATAATTGTCCAGCCAACCTGGATCTTTTTGCGATGTTTTGTATTGAATATCATAGTACGTTGTATACTAACATCATATGCAGCGTTTTCAATCCCCACGTACAAAAGTGACCTGGAAACAATTGCTCTATTCGCCGTTGGCAATTGGAGTCCTTTTGATAGCTGTTGTGTTTATGATTCATGCCACCTGGCAAATGTATAAGACTGAACGAGAGAGCTACAGCTTGCGTGCACAAACCGAGCGTCAGCGCGACGAGCTCCGTAATCGTGATATGAAGACCGCCCAAGCGCTTGCATGGGCTCAAACGCCAGAAGGGCAGGAGTACGTGCTCCGAACAAAGTATAGCGTCAGTAAGCCTGGTGAGCGCTTGTACGTGATCGTGGATAAGCAGGGTAATCCCGATGGTGAAAAAAAGGAATTTCAACGGAGTTGGTGGCAAACGTTCCTCGATGCTATTGGAGGGTTCGGTGATGCCAAAGAGGGGCAGTCAGAATGATTGACTTTTAAAACTTATTGTGGTATTATTTTATCAGAATTGATCGCGTGATCAAAATAGATCTTTTTAGGAGAACTCATGGTGAAATCAACACAAAAGACCGCCGGCCAGCACTTTACCGTCTCTGAGGAAGAATTCAATGTCGCGTGCAAGCAGATGCGAGAGGTTACTCTTCATGTAGGACACACGGAGGCAGAGATTGCGGGCACTATTCGAAACATCTGCCCACCGAACGGTGAGTTCCTCCATGTGATATTCCAGTCACATATGGGAAACTACTGGCGTCTCGTGATTAACACGAATCTCGACGGAGGCAGCAGGTTCAGCGGGGTGTTCCATGGACCATACAAAACCTACGTTGAGCAGCTCGACGGCGTGCCTATCCGCACGGAATAGCCAAGCATCCAGTCACAGTAACTAGTCACTCTGTGTGACTGGTTTTTTTATACAAAAATGTTTGGTATACTGGCACTCTATGAAACATGTTGCTATCTATTCAACCCCGGTGTGTCACTATTGTCAGGAAGCAAAAAAGTTTTTTGCTGATAACAATGTTGCCTACGAAGAATTTAACGTTGCTGCCGATGCCGACAAACGTCAGGAAATGGTAACGAAGAGCAATCAGCTCGGTGTGCCAGTGATCGATATTGCCGGTGAAATTATTGTGGGCTTCGATGAACCAAAAATTCGTCTATCGTTAGGGCTGTAGTCTTCTCACACAGCTATTACAAAAGAATTTTTTGGTATACTTACGGGGTGAAGTGGATATTTTATTTTCTCGCAATAATTGTGGTACTCATTGCAGGAGTATTTGTTACCGTACATTTTTCGACCCATCCGTCCAACGATCGCACATGGAACACCGATCAAGAAATTCTGCCCTATGCAGAAATTAAAGACAGTCTTGTCTCACTACATAATATTAGAAATTTCTCATACGCTTCAACCACAAGCTACACACCAAGCTATTACGACAAGACGTTTGATCTGAATAAGATCAAGAAGGTTTGGTACATCGTTGAACCATTTTCAGGAATACCAGGTTCCGCCCATACGTTTCTGAGTTTTGAATTTGAAGGTGATCAGTTTGTCTCAATTTCAGTCGAGATCCGCAAAGAAGAAGGAGAAACCTTTGGTCCGATCAAGGGGCTTTTCAATAAATATGAACTCATGTACGTCATCGCCGATGAGCGTGATGTGATACAGCTGCGCTCTAACTATCGAAAGGATTTGGTATATGTATATCCTGCAAAAACGACAAAAGAAAAAGCAAAGGCGTTATTTTTAGACATGATAGAACGAGCAAACTTTCTGAAAGACAATCCAGAATTTTATAATTCGATTACTAATACCTGCACGACTAACATCGTAAAACACATCGACAAGATTACACCAAACAAGGTGCCGCTATTGAATCTGCGCATTTTGTTACCAGCAAATTCCGACAAGCTCGCATATGAGCTTGGACTCATAGATACAGAGCTTTCTTTTGAAGATGCGCGCACTCGATACTTTATAAACGACCGCGCAGAAAAATACGCCAACGACCCTGCGTTTTCAGTGAAGATACGAGCAGTCCGATAGGTCTTAGTATGTTGTGCTCCCGGTAGGAATCGAACCTACAATGACTCCTTAGGACGGAGCCGTTATATCCATTTAACTACAGGAGCGTGATATAATCACGATATCATGGATCCTCGAGAAAAAGCGATTTTGGAAGAGACATTCAAAATGGGCAAAGAAAACAACGAGCTCTTAAAAAAGCTCTACCGCGGCTACCGGTTTGGACGTATCGTGAAAGTTGCCTATTGGATTGTCATTATTGGTGTTGCCGTGGGAGCGTTTTACTACATTCAGCCGGTGGTTGAGCGTTTGTACGAAGCAGTGCAACAAATTCACGAGGGTATTAACGAAAGCAAGGGCGCGCTCAACTCACTCCGTACCTTCGGTCGCTAGGGTGTCAGGTTATAGTGGTGACAGTTCAGTTTTGAAAAAGAAACCATAAAGTGGTATAAGTATCAGATTGCCGAGAAGCAATTGCCGAGGTAGCTCAGTTGGTAGAGCATGCGCCTGAAGAGCGTAGGGTCGCCGGTTCGATCCCGGCCCTCGGCACCATATAAAAAGCGTCGTCGAAAGTCGTATAGTTTGGGTGGAACTGCTTAGTTGCTCTTTACGCGGAGTTTTGCTTGACGTTGTTTGTTTACCTTTGGCAGACGAACAGTGAGCATGCCGTTTTTTTCGTTTGCAATTGACTCGTCAACATCGACTTCTTCAGGGAGCATGATTGTACGAGTAAATGAGCCCCAGTAGAGTTCGCGGTGGAAATAGTCGTCTTCACTCACTTCACGCTGTTCTTCGCGGTGTCCACGGATAGTAACCATGTCGCGAGAAATTGAAACATCGAGATCTTCTGGTTTTACACCAGCAATCATTGCTTTGACGATGATTTCATTTGTTGTTTGATACACATCAACAGTCAGTTCGCCCTCAGCTTCGGGTTCAATCCATCCGTCGCCATCGGTGTGTGTTTGTGGTGCGGGAGGTGTTCCTGCAGTACGACCACGCTTTTTCGATTCAGGAGCACTGAGCGCTTCCTCGGGAGAATCGTCGAGAGAGATGGTGCCGGTGAGGCGTTCAAAAAATGATCGTTTATCTTTACTCATGCGTATGGATTAGGTATGTTACGTGTTGATCGCGGTTTCCGAGTGACACGATTCTTTATATCTTCCATAAAGAGCATCATGACGATGATACCGAGCCATACTGCGTAGAGTGTCATCACACTGGCACCGCTGCTTGCATTCATTATAGAGAGGTTGAAGAGAGTATGCAATGTTGTTGCCGTTAATAATCCAATCAGGAGCGCTTTTTTTCGCGCTGCCGGTTTGTAAAAACTGTATGCGAGGAAGATACCAATTGCTGCTGATGAAACAACATGGAGTAAACTTGCGCCGATGAAGCGTAGATTTCCGGTGATGAGACTTGCGGCAAAATCGCCGTCGAGCAGCGGATTAAACACAAAGAGGGCATTTTCAAGTGCAGAGAAACCGAGGGCAGCAGCGATCATGTAAATGACGACGTCGATCGGCTCATCGACGTCTTTTTTTGTGAGCACTGCTACGTATGCTGCGCCGAATTTAAATAATTCTTCGACTGCGGCCCACACTATGAACATGAGCGTCGTACCCGAAAACCATTCGTGAGCGACTTTTTGAATTGGTACAACGAGCGGCACGGCAAACATACCGCACAAAAAGGTCAGGAGGATAAGTCGTGACGGCTCGGGTGAGCGACGATCTTCTCGCACCCAAAACCACAACCAAAAAAGCGCTGGTACTAATCCGGATACGAGTGCAAGAAGAATGGTGTATGAATCAGGCATGTGATGCGTAAACAATTATTGCTCTGGCCACGGCTCGATCATGAGAAGTGAGCCGTTAGTGTGGGGAGTAAGTGACCACAGTTCTTCGGTGATATATGGCATGAAAGGATGCAGTGTGCGCAGGATGTCTTTGTAGATAGCAAACAGTGTGTAGGCGATTGAGTCGTCACCGCTCTGCAACCGAGTTTTACTCTCTTCAATAATGATATCAGCAAATCGATGCCATACGTAATGGTATAACTTTTCGCCAGCAAGATAAAAGCGGTAGGCAATGAGATCGGTAGTGACATCGGCGCGAATATCTTGCCACTCGGTGATGAGCGTTTGATCTTCGGCAGTGAGTATCGGCGGTGTTGCGATCAGCGCGGCACTTTTTTCTGCAGGAATGTTTGAAAGGACAAAGCGCGAGATGTTCCACAGTTTATTCGCAAACAATTTGTAGGCTTTAATTTTGTCAGGTGATACTTTGCTGTCGTTGCCGGGCGCAGTACCAATAATGAGTGCCATGCGCAGTGCGTCGGTGCCGTTATCTTTAATCACATCGAGTGGATCGAGAATGTTGCCGAGCGACTTCGACATTTTGCGGCCTTTACTGTCGCGAACAATGCCGTGGAGGTACACGGTTTTAAAGGGAATATCACCGAGGAGGTAGGTCGACATGAGTACCATGCGGGTTACCCAGTTAAGAATAATGTCGTAGCCAGTTTCGAGCACGTCGGTTGGGTGGTAGAGGTCGAAGTCTTTTGTTTTTTCTGGCCAGCCGAGTGTTGTAAATGTCCACATGCCAGACGAAAACCAGGTATCGAGAGTATCTTCGTCTTGTGTCCATGTACCGCCGGCATCATCAGCCGGTGCGTCTATGCCGCAGAATGTTTCCTGGGCGTTACCGTCGCCGCGATACCACACCGGAATGCGATGTCCGAACCAGAGCTGGCGGCTAATGCACCAGTCGTGCAAGTTGTTAACCCAGTGAAAGTACACTTTTGCAAAACGATTGGGAAGAATGTTGATTTGGCCATGTGCAACTGCTGCATGCATAAGATCTTTGAGTGAGTGTTTGTCACCGCTCTTGATGCCAGTAATGTTTGAATGGGGAACAGCAATTGTTTTATCTACATTCACAAACCACTGCGTTTTAATCTGCGGTTCAATGGTTGCGCCACTGCGTTCGCTGGTGGCAATGCTATGCGTGTAGGCGTCGTCTACTTTTTCAACAAGCCCTTTCTTTTGGAGCTTTTCAATAATGAGTAGCCGCGCCTTGCTGATTGGCATACTTGCAAACTCACTAGCGATTGGTAACAGCTTTCCGTACCAGTCGATAATTTGTTCTTTATCGAGCGAGTGTTTTTCGGCAAGCTGAAAATCAATTGCAGAGTGCCAGGGAGTGATGGTCATAACACCGGTGCCGAACGCCATGTCGATCACCTCGTCTTTAATAATAGTTGCCGTGAGCGGGCCATTGATCCATTCAATGTTGATGGTGTCGCCATGCTTCCACTTTGTATAGCGTTCGTCGTTAGGATGCATCATCACGTATTTGTCACCGAATTTTGTTTCAGGGCGCGCGGTTGCAATAGTGAACGGACCGTACTTCAAGTAGTACAGAGGCGCTCTTTCTTCGACGTATACAATTTCGTCATCAGAGATGGTCGTTTGTAGTTTTGGATCCCAGTTAATGATGCGCGCGCCGCGGTAGATGAGTCCGTCGTCGTACATTTTTTTGAAGGCAATGCGCACTGCTTTTGACCGTGCCTCGTCGAGGGTATATGCCTCACGACTCCAGTCGATTGACGCTCCCATTTTTTTTATCTGACCAACGATGGTGTCGTGGCTCTCTTGGGCAAATTGGTTTACTCGCTCAAGAAATGCATCGCGGCCCATGTCGCGCTTTTTAAGACCTTCTTTTTCGAGCATTTTTTCAACTTTTGATTGGGTTGCAATAGCAGCGTGGTCGGTGCCCGGAATCCAGAGAGTTTTTTTGCCGCGCATACGCTCGAAACGAATCATGATGTCTTGGATGACCAACATGAGAGCATGTCCAACGTGTAGGGTTCCGGTAACGTTTGGTGGTGGAAGTACGATCGAAAACGGAACGGTATGTCGGGCGGGGAGATTGTCAGGATTAAAAAAACCGCTGGCAACCCATCGGTCGTAGATAGCCTGCTCGGTGTCGGTAGGGTTGTAGGGCTTTAAAAGTTTTTCGGGAATGGTCATAAATGTGTTACCAACTATTTTCGTATGATATCACGACCGAGTGGCATGCGACCCTGTGCGGTAATTGTTTCTGTAGATGACGCGAGCAGAGCTGTTTCAGTGTGCAAAAACGCTGCCATGCCAATCATTGTTGCGTTATCAGTCGCAAGTGTGTGCGTTGGTAGATGCAGGGTGATTCCTCGTTCGGCGCATGCCGCAGTAAGTTGTTCTCGCAAAAAACTGTTTGCAATGACGCCACCGCCCACAATAATACTGCGGGCACTCAACGCGTCGGCAGCGCGCATGGTTTTTGATACGAGCACCTCAACAACAGCATCTTCAAATGCGCGTGCTACTTTTTGTTGCATTACTGGTGTTGTGCGATTAGCTTCGGGTAGGTCGCGCAGATAGTAGAGCACTGACGTTTTAATGCCAGAAAATGAAAAGTGGTAGTCGGGCGAGTGGAGCATCGGCCGCGGGAACGCAATGAAATCGCTGTCAGCGGTGCTCCATGTTGGAAACGTTGCGCGGTGTTGCGCCGCCAGTTTTGAAATTTCTGGTCCGCCGGGGTAGGGTAGATTGAGCATGCGGGCAACTTTGTCGAACGATTCACCAACAGCATCGTCGCGTGTTTCGCCGAGGAGTGTGTACGATCCCCACGCATTCACAGTGAGTAGTTCGGTGTGGCCACCGCTTGCGATGAGCGCCAGTGCGGGAAAGGCGACTGTGGGCGCTGTTGCATCGCTTGGTACCAATGACATGAGTGGCGAGATAACGTGACCCTCCATGTGATTCACCGGAATGAGCGGAATGTTCCATGCAATGCTCAGTGCTCGTGCTGCATTAATACCAACCCACAGTGCGGGTTCGAGGCCGGGACCTTGGGTGACAGCAATGTAATTAATATTGGTCGGTCGATATGATTCTGCAAAGACGATGAGTGTTTCGGCAAGGCCGGTTTCGCGGGTCAGTAGGGCGGTAATATTTTTTTTGATGTCATCGGGTAACGGGAGCGCGGGCAATTCTTTCTGTATATCCGCGTCAGTAACTGTTTTTTCAAGTACAGACACTATGTTAAGGGCGTGCTCGCGTTTTGCCAGTGCCGGAAAGACACCGCCGTACGCTGCATGAATAGCAACTTGTGAGTGAACAGCACTAGCGATGTTTTTGAATGTCGGGTGTGCGGGTGTTCTCGATGCAGCAACAAGTGCAGCTGCG
>CAZXUM010000017.1:0-364 GCA_964644005.1 uncultured Candidatus Saccharibacteria bacterium | reverse complement strand
CGTTTCGATAGCAAGGATTGTGCTCATTCCTTCACTCTACTGGTTTTTTCGAACTCGTGAAGGGTCGAGGGGAATACTGACCGCGAAGGTGGTGCCGTGCCCCGGAACACTCGTTGCCCACATACTGCCGTGCAGTTCGTTCTCAACAATGTGTTTGGTGGTTGCTAAGCCGAGACCAGTACCCGAGGCGGCGTCTTTGGTGGTAAAGAATGGTTCAAAAAGATGTTCGGCAGCAGAAGGAAGAATGCCCGAGCCCGTGTCGGTAACTGCGATGCGAATTTTTGAAGGATCTGGCGTGTAGGCGATGTCGATAGCAACGCTGCGTTGTTCGCTTTCGCTGCAGGCGTCGATTGCATTTGAAAGG
>CAZXUM010000016.1:0-9338 GCA_964644005.1 uncultured Candidatus Saccharibacteria bacterium | reverse complement strand
CGGGGCGCCGGGATTCGAACCCGGAGTCACTTGATCCCAAGTCAAGCATGTTAGCCGTTACACCACGCCCCGTGTGTGACACATACTAGCATACCGATACTATTCCACAATATTTTCAATATACGCAACATATGCCCGATGTGTATTGAGTGAAATGCGCACTGTTATCACATCAATTTGGTAGTTACTATCGAATTGGCCATGCTCAGTGAGGAACACTCCCAGTGTTCGAGTAATACGCTGAAGCTTACGGGTAGATACATTCTGTTGAATTGGGTAGTTGCTCCCCTCTTGGATACTTTTCACTTCAACAAAATGGAGACGTTCACCTTTTTCAGCAATAATATCTATCTCCCCACATTTTTTACGGTAATTTTGGCAAATTATTGAATACCCGTGGGTTTGAAGATAGCGCACAGCCACTAACTCGCCCACAACACCTATTCTTTTTCTTTTATTCGTTTGCATCCAAAAAGGATAGCAACACGAGGCTTACCACCTCATCAATTTTAAATAAAACCATTATTAGAAAGCGCTCTGAAAGGTCACATAAAAGACTGACCTTTATCCACATATCCCCAGAGTTATCCACAGTTTTCCTTAAAATAGCCTTATTTATGGCTAAACCGATAAGTCACACATTAGACAGTCTGAGAGAGTCCTTATGTTGTGAACATCTGTGTGAACCTTCTCTTTTTTAGTGCGGGTAGGGAGAATCGAACTCCCGTCTCATCCTTGGCAAGGACGTGTTCTACCACTAAACCATACCCGCAATGCGAATAATACTACTAGAATCAATTACAAAAAGCGAGTAACACCAAGCAAAATATAGAAAAGAAACGCCTAGGCGTCCCATTCGTCGAACACTTCCCCATCAATCGCATATTCTATCCTAGATGTAGCTCCAAACTGGAGAATAGTAGCTTCAATAGGAGCCTTATACGAAGTCTGCATACACGCAGCACTATTTAGATACTTGAGGGCAGGCCGGGTGAAATTAACAATAACTATCCCCTCATTAAATCCGAGACCTCGATAGTACGGCTTAAGCTCTGGGACATAGTCGTTAAGCAGCAGTCGGACAGCTAGTTCAGCTCCCGGATTTCCGTCTATAGCAGTTATTTCACGTGAAACAGCCTTTACTGAGGCGCAATCCTCCTGGATTCTAGATGCATCTGACACAAAAAGCCTTATTTTTGGGATTTCATCGTCATTTTTAGTTTCACGTGAAACTTTTTTAAGTGTTTCATGTGAAACCCAAACCAGCAGGCCTATTACAAAAAGAATACCTAACGGTACTATCGTTCTTTTGAGGTTCATGTGCGCCTGGCAGGACTCGAACCCACAACCCCTTGGTCCGAAGCCAAGTGCTCTATCCATTGAGCTACAGGCGCAATTAGAGCTATGATACTGTATATATCTAAAAATGAAAACATACCCCGTACCATCTGAGGTAGCAAAAGTAACAAATAGCCTAGAAAAGGCTGGTTTTGAGGCCTTTGTGGTTGGTGGCTGTGTTCGTGATCTTATTCTTAATAAGAAACCTAAAGATTGGGACGTAGCAACAAACGCCACACCTACAGAAATCCAGAAGATCTTCGGCGAGAATTCTTTTTACGAGAACACTTTCGGCACAGTCGGTATTGTTTCACGGGAAACAACTGATGAAACCGTCAAAATTATTGAAGTTACACCGTACCGAAGTGAGAATGGGTACAGTGATTTTCGCCGTCCAGACAAAATTACATTTGAGAAGGATATTAAAAAGGACCTAGAACGCCGAGATTTCACTATTAACGCTCTTGCAGCTAGTGTTTCACGGGAAACATCATTGATAGCTGAGGATTCGATCCTTGACCCCTATGGAGGCATAAAGGACATTCGTGCAGGATACATTCGCGCAGTAGGGGATCCAGATGCTCGTTTCACTGAGGACGGACTCCGTATTCTGCGTGCTATTCGCTTTGTGGCAGACCTTGGCTTTATAATTGAGTCGGAAACATTGGGCTCAATACAGAAAAATAGTCTTATTTTGAGCCATATTTCAAAAGAACGTATCCGTGATGAATTTCTCAGAATCATTCAGTCTGATCAACCAATGATTGCGCTTGCTATGGCAGAAAAGCTTGGTATTCTGGAGCACATCTCGTCTGAATTGCGCCAGGGTATTGGCATAGACCAAAATCAAGCACACAGCTTCACCGTTTTTGAACACTTACTCCGTAGCTTGCAACATGCAGCGGATAAGAAATTTCCACTCCACGTGCGACTTGCCGCATTGTTTCACGACATCGGAAAACCAAAAACTCGTGAGTTCTCTCAAGAGAAAAAGGATTACACCTTCTATGGACACGAGGTAGTAGGGGCGCGAATGGCAAAAAAAGCACTCGAAGAGCTTAAGGTTCCACGTGAAACAATTGAAAAGGTTGTGAAACTGGTTCGTTGGCACATGTTTTTCACAGAAACAGAGACAATTACGCTCTCAGCGGTGCGTCGTATGGTTCAAAATGTTGGGAAAGACCTTGTATGGGACCTGATGGACCTCCGACGATGCGACCGCGTGGGGACTGGCCGGCCAAAAGAGAGCCCATATCGCCTCCGAAAGTACCAATCAATGATTGAGCAGGTGATGACTGACCCAATTAGCGTAGGGATGCTCGCAATTGATGGAAAAGAGATCATGGAGCATACGAAAATTACTCCTGGGCCTAAGGTTGGCCTTATTTTACACGCACTATTGGAGGACGTTCTTGACGATCCACAACAAAATACAAAAGAATATCTACTCGAACAGGTATCGAAGCTCGCTCAAATTGATGAGAAAACCCTTATTTCGCTTGGTAAAAGCGGAAAATTGAAACAAGAGGAGGCTCAGGAGGTGCAGCTCGCAGAAATTCGTAAAAAACATCACGTTGAGTAGCAGGCGGGTAGACGGACTGTATAAAAAACCTCCAGAAACACAAAAGCCGCCAGACGCAGCAAGAGAGCTACTATTAGGCGGCTTATAGGCAAGAACTTCGTCGAGCGAAACAATCGCGCGGAACATGGATTGGGTACATACTTACCCGATTTTTACATTGAGAACGTAAGTGTAGTAAGTGTATTACTATCCAAGTTTTCGCAAAACGAGCTTGCGAAGTCGACTTCCAAAGAACCTTTGAGAGCGTGAGCCCTCTGTTCAGCTGCTATGTCCTTTAGCACAGCGCTTACTTCTGAGGATGATTATAGGACAAATTATAAAGGACACAAATTACTACTGTGGATAACTAATGTCTTTTATATTAATCACAATAGGGCAGTGATCAGATCCGTACACATTTGTAAGAGTTTCAAAACTTTTTACCTGCGGAAGTAGCGCGGTATGCACAAAAAAGTAATCAATGCGCCAGCCCACATTTCTTTCACGAGCACCAGTCTTTTGATCCCAGTAAGTGTAGACCTTTTCTTTTGTTGGATTGAAGTGACGAAACACATCGGTATAACCATGCGCAACTACTTCGTCGATCCACGCCCGCTCTTCTGGTAAAAACCCGGTGTTCTCTTCATTTTCCTTTGGGCGAGCAAGATCGATTGCCTCATGCGCAGTGTTTACATCACCACAGAACAGCACCTTTTTGCCTTTTTTGGTGAGCGTATTAATATATGACAGGAACGCATCGTAGAAACCGAGCTTATACGCCAGTCGCACCGGACCCCCGCCTCCATTAGGAAAATAGATATTGATAAGTTCAAACTCAGGGAATGTGAGGTGGAGCAACCTACCTTCTTGATCAAATTCATGCACTCCCATGCCTTCATGTACGGAAATAGGCTCGTGCTTTGTGTAAATCGCAACACCACTGTAGCCCTTTTTCATGCGTGAATGTGAGAAATACGCCGTATATCCAGCAATTTCTCGGGCTTCTGCGGGAACCTGCACCGCTTCAGCTTTTGTTTCTTGAAAACAGAGAATATCCATATCGGGCGCATAGATAGGGAGGAGTTGTCCTCGTTTGTGCACTGCGCGAATACCATTTAGATTCCATGAAAGAATTTTCATATGTTGTGTCTCTATTGTATGCACATACTAGCACCGTACCCGGCAGGCAACAAAAAACTGCTCCGAGAGCAGCTTTTGCGTATCAGTGACCCCGCGAGAGATACACTACCTACTTACAGCAACGGCAGCTCGCTTCGTAGAGCTTTACTAACCCAGCAACTCCAACCAAGAGTGGCCAGAAGAAATTAACTGCTTCAGCAGAAATGTATCCCTGATATCCAAGGAGGAACACTGTTGCAAACAAAACCATTAACACCGGAATTGTGTGGTGATGAAAACAGTCGCATGTGCTGAGACCGCAATCCTTACAAACTTTTTCGCTCATATACGTTTTTAAAATATTAATGAGTAGATTGACTACCTTTCTATTTTACCTATTTCCGACCCTTGCTGTGAAAGGCCCTGTGGACATCTTTTAAATGTTTATCCGTCACGTGAGTATAAATTTGCGTCGTTGCAATGTTGGCGTGACCGAGCATTGCCTGGACTGAGCGGAGATCTGCACCGTTTTGCAGCAAATCAGTGGCGAAACTGTGTCGAATAATGTGCGGCGTTACCTTTTTTGAAATACCTGCCTTGATTGCATACTTTTTTACCAATCGTTCAACTGAGCGCGGCGTAATGGGGAAGAGTCGATCGTCCATATCCTTTCTTTTTGATAGATAGGTCTTGATCGCTGTCTTCGACTCAGGAGATACAAACACCACGCGGACTTTTTCACCCTTTCCGCGTACTGACAATTCATCACGAGACAGATCGATATCGCGGGCTAAACTGCAGAGTTCCGACACACGCAGGCCAGTAGAGAACAGGAGTTCGAGCATCGCCTTATCGCGAAGATCCTCTGGTTCGGCACCGTTTGGGGCGGCAAGTAATCGTTCGAGCTCTTGTGAGGTGATGATATCAACCTGCCGCTCCGGTAGTTTCGCAAGTTCAATGGCGTCAGGAGCAAGGCTTTTCACCCCGCGCTTCATCATAAATTTCAAAAATGAGCGGAGAGCAATGAGATAGTAGTTCTGTGTTCGCTTTTTAAGGGTTTCCACCCGACCGTCACACACCTGGCCCGACGATTGGCGATTGAGCCAGAGACGAAACTCACGAATCTTGCTTTCGGTCAGTTCACTCGGAGACTTTGCCTTCGTAAATTCGATCAATCGAGAGAGGTACCTGTCGTAATTAACGACCGTGTTGAGACTTCGGCCGCGTTCAATTTCAATGTATTCGAGAAATTCTCGTTTCATTTGCTCAAGAGGGGATACATTGTGCGACATGTGTAGAGATACTATACCATTACTACACCATTGTCAGTTTCACCCTTATATGCTATAGTCCTCCGCACATGCTTACGAAGACAAAAAAGGTGAAAGTGATTAAAGAAGCTGCTGCCCACGACACGGACACTGGCTCTCCTGAGGTACAAATCTCTCTCATTACGAAGAGAATTGAAGAACTCACCGATCACCTCAAAAAGCACCAGAAAGACAAGCACTCACGTCGCGGTCTTTTGAAAATGGTTGCTAACCGAGCAAAGCACATGACCTATTTGCAAAAAAAGAGTCCTCGCCGACTCCAGTCAGTGCTCAAAAAGCTCAACTTGAAGAAGAAGACTGCGTAGTCTCTAAGATGCTATAATTGAGACGCTCGTCTCTGTAGGTGTGTAATTTTAGTAAGTAATTAGTAAGTAATTTTTTATATGGCTGTTATTAAACATCCTGAGCAGCGCGTTGCGATTTTCATTGATACACAAAATCTCTACCACAGCGCCAAGAATCTCTATCATGCTCGGGTCAACTTCGGAAATTTAGTTAAAGATGCGTTAGCGGGTCGTGCACTCATTCGTGCTGTCGCCTACGTCATCACCACAGAAAGTGGGGAAGAGAAGAACTTCTTTGATGCTCTCGAAAAGACCGGCATCGAAACCAAAACAAAGAACCTCCAGATTTTTGCTGGTGGAAACAAAAAGGCTGACTGGGATGTCGGACTCGCCGTTGACGCGATGATGCTTTCATCAAAAGTCGACACTATTGTTATTGCCTCAGGCGATGGCGACTTCGTGCCACTGGTGCAGTACTTAAAAATGCGTGGCGGTTGTCAGGTTGAGGTGATCGCCTTCGGTCGCTCAACATCTGGTCTCCTCAAAGAAGCTGCTGATGACTTCATCGATATGTCAGAAAATCCTGGACGATACCTCATTCGTGGTCGCGAAAATGGCGGCGGAAGTAGCGGACGAACAAGCCGCACACAGCGTGTTGTCCGAGTTACACCAAAAGATACTTCTACTCCACCGAGTACTTCTCAGGAGTAAATGAGGTTCCGTCGCGCAGTGTGTTGTTTGCGGGCTATGGCGCACAAGGCGGCACCGTCAAACAACTACGAGAGCTGTTAGACTCCACAGGGCGAGAAGTCTTTGTGAATTCATCACGAGGGCTACTCTATCCTTATGACCCAACCGATCAAGGTTGGCGTGACAAAGTCGTCAAGGCTGTAACCCGAATGAAGGATGAACTGAACTTCGAGAGGAGTCGCTCAAAGTTCCTGCTGGTCCTCGGCGTATCAGGTGTAGGTAAGAGCGAAATTATGCGAGAGCTTCGCAAGCTGGACTCTCGTTTCGTCTACATTTCGCCTTTCATGACTCGCGGGCTTCGCCTCAACGAAACGGACAAAATCCCGATCAGCGATGCAGAGCTCGACGAAAAGCAACAGCGAGGTGAACTCTTGGTGATCAATGACCTCTATGGCATACGGTATGCCACGCCCCGAGAGCTGCTCATGCAGACATTTCGAGAAGAAAAGTTTCCCCTGCTTGATTGGCCAATTAATCGACTCGACATCATGGAGCAAGCCTTTCCCGGCAAAATCTACAGGGTGTATATCGAACCACCCGATCTCGATACGCTCCAAATACATCTTGCAGACGGCCGTGACCCTGACCAGAAACGATTCGATTCAGCTGTTATTGAACTCATAGCTCTCAAGCTTGGTAGGTACGATAGTCATATCGATTGCCGCGCCATGAGCCGAGAGAATGAAATCACAGCGGTTGCAAAAGAAATCTACGCCCAGTACCTTCAGTCCATGGGTTTGTGACAAAAACATTCCCTTAATCAAAGCCCCGATTCACGTCGGGATCTTTTTTATTTCGCTTTAGTTACTTTTTTAATAACGGCACCGACAAAAAGGCGAAATGCCTTTCTGTTTTCTTTAGCATATATGTATGGAGTACCTAAGACTCGTTTGCAGTTTTGACATGTAAGTTCTGAAATCTTGTTAATAGGCTTTTTCTCAAGTTCTGAAAAATTTTCAGGTTTGAATATCCGATCAATATAGAGACGTCTGAGCTCTCCCGGACCGTCTTTTTGATATACAAGCACCTTTTGTGCACAGTGTTCGCAGATCACATCTAAAAAGCGAAAGTAGCTTCCTCGTGCCTTACGGTATTTATCTGATTTAAACATGGTCTTTTTCATAATATTTTTTTATTATATCAAAATTAGAACTAAAAAATTCCCTTAATCGCAGGGATAATTCAGGTTTCATTCTTACTAGGGTTCCGTCGCGCAGGACGTTAGAACTATCTTTTAGAGAAGGAACGATGCGACTATCTACCTAAGCCTATCCAGAGCTTAAAACTAAATATCGTCGGTTGGAACTGTAAAAATACCTACAACTGAGGCGCGGAATGCCGCTTTCGCTCAACTTATTCTCACTTGGGGTACCTACGGGGATATAAAAGAAGCCCGA
This sequence comes from uncultured Candidatus Saccharibacteria bacterium, assembly GCA_964644005.1. Classification (GTDB taxonomy): domain Bacteria; phylum Patescibacteriota; class Minisyncoccia; order Phycocordibacterales; family CAZXUM01; genus CAZXUM01. The sequence goes on along the minus strand of CAZXUM010000016.1, from coordinate 1,558 downwards.
GCGCATGCGCTCGGGCTTTGTGTTTTGTCTCTCTGTAGAAACATCCGTTAGCCCGCAGGGGCAATGTCTACGTTACGGAAGTAGGTTCCGCATATGGCATCTTGTGCTTGCACAATTGCGTCGAGCGCCGTAACCGCATCGGCAACTGTCGGTCGAACCACTTGGTATGGCAGCTTGTCACACACAGTGACGCAGGCAAGTGCGAGCCACGACGCATATTCAAACGGCACGCCGTTTTCAGTCAATCGCGCATGTGCATGTGCGTAGGCATCTTCAGCATTTCCAAGCTCGACGAGTTCAGCAGCCAGTCGGCGTGTATAGAGCAGTTCCATGAACTTTACTCGCTCTCTCCTGACAACCAGAAGATCTCGCAGTGCACCAATGCACAATTTTTCGATAGCGGAATCAATTTTCTCCGTCTTGGCGAACGACAGCTCGATCAAATTGCGCATGTTGTTGACCATGTCAACAAATACCGACATGCGTTCCATCTGCCCATGCTCCAACACCATCCGCAGGTGATCGCCGAGTGCTTTGCAGACATGCGCGAGTACAACGGCTTGCGGACGAGCAATGCCCACCAAAAGAAATCTTTCGAGAGCAAGATCGAACCGTTCCGAAGTGGGACAGCATTCCAACGCCGGCACAAACGAATCGGTGTAGACGACTGACATGAACTTGAGACGCGTTCCACCGTCCAAGAGTGCCATTCGCACCGCATGAATCTGAATCTGTTTGACCGTTTCCGTAACAATATCGTGCTGCATACCAAACCTCCGTGAGTTATGTACCACCTAAAAAAGAACGCACCAGAAATTAGTCTGCTCCCTGAAGTGAGAGCTGTCAATATTTTAACGGGCTAGGGTATACTTACTCTATATGGATCCATACCGAGAAAACATAGAGCCACACGAGGCGGTCAGCAAATTTCCCACAGTATCAAAGGAGGCAGCGCTCCAAGTAGCACAGCCGCTCGGCCAGCAGGTAGCTACACCAGAACGCACAGTCACAACGCAAGCTCCGCTGCAAACACCGGCAGCAACACTCCAAAACCAAGTACCCACTCCGCAGCGGGCAGCATCACTCGAGCGAAACGTTCTCCCAAAATCACCACTCGAAACAATCCGTACCTACCAAGCTGATGCTGCAGCACTGGCTGACAAAGAAAAGCCAACAGCTATTAGTCTTGCGCTCGCTGAGCAGAAGAAACGCGGACAGCAGGGAACAATTCGCAACTCGCGTCCCGCTACACCTGAACAAAAAAATCGTCGCTATAAAATAATGATTGCAGCCAGTGCTTTTTTTATGGCCGGTGGGTTAGTAGCGCTTGGATTTCTCTACGCGCGCTTTAGTTTGCAAAATCAGCCAATCATCGATGTGCCAGAAGCGGAGCAACTGATTACCGTTGATTCGACAATTGATCTTGGAGTAACCGACCAAACATCAGAAGCACTCCGGCAGACACTTGCCACCACGGTTGCAACAACTGAGCGGGGCGTCAGCGGTATTATCTTCACTAAAACTATTGCGAAACGACAAGAACGCATCGGTGCACAAG
>CAZXUM010000015.1:3703-9494 GCA_964644005.1 uncultured Candidatus Saccharibacteria bacterium | reverse complement strand
ACTTTTTAGCAATCGATACCACCAAGCGAAGGTTTGCTCGGGCAAGCAAGTTCTTTGCCTCCATGTCTTCTTTTTCAATACGCTTTGCCAATTCGCGCTCTTGTGCAGCAGTGAGCAACGGGTACTGACCAATTTCTTTTAAGTACATCTGAATTGAGTCGTATGTTGAACTTTCACCACCACCGCGGCCCTTGTAGGTATACTTTTTGTTTGGTGTTACCAATTCGTCGAGTGAATCGTCGAGCAAGTTGCCACCTTCGAGTACATCGATGCCTGCCGTTGCAAATCGTTCGTACATTTGATCGAGGAAAACGATATCCGTTTCGATCGTTGGAAATTCACGCAAAATTTCATCGTAGGTAATGAACCCGCGAGCGCGGCCTTTAGCAACCAGCCGATTAGCCTTGATTTCCCACTCCTCTTTCTTTTTTTTGCCACCAACCTTTCCTCCCTTTGCCGCCTTAGCAGGAACAGCTTTTTTTCCAAGAAGTTTCTTTGGAGCTGTTTTTGCCGGCGATTTCTTTTGTGCTTTGCTCGGAGCTTTTTTTGACGTAGGCATACGAATTAAGAATGTGGCTAATTATAACTATTTCTGTGGTCCTGACAATACCTGTATCCGATTGGTCAATACCTGACAGGTGGCGAGCAGTATCTGTATGTTCTCTTTGTCACCTCGAACTTCGGCGTGTTTGAGTTCAGTCAGCGCCCTTGAGAGCAGCGCCTTAACGTACTCGCTTTCAAGCAATACTGCAAACTCCTGCTGCAGTAACTCGTGGTGTGCTGGTATAAACAACGTTTCGGCTTCAAACAGCAATTCTTCGGTTAATGGAAACTGCTGCTCGAGGTGGGTAATATATACAGCGTCTGTTTTGGTAACGAGGAGCTCTCGAAAAGTATTTCCCTGTGCGGCATCTTTCTTGTTGAGCAGTGTCATGAACGAAACTACTCGACGCATCGTACTATCGCGGGGCGAAATTCGTGGAGCTGCTACAGAGTACGCAGGAGATGCTGATTGTGTCTGAGCTGGCATCGTTGCCTCCTTCTTACGAAGCGAGTCCCAAATGACATCGTCCTTTACTGAAAGCGTGTGTGCGATTTTTCGTACTGATTGAGCCTTTTCGATAGGGTCGGTAATGAGTGAGACCAGCGGCAGCACGCGATCAGTCACTGTTCTGCCAATTTCTCGTGAGTCTTTTGCATCTTTTGTAATGTGGCCAAGGACATAATCGACAACGTGTCGTGCTTCTTTGAGAGATTCGATAAAATCTTTTGGCGATTCTTTGAGTGCATCCGCGGGGTCTTTTCCAAAAGGAATGTCGGCAATTTTTACCTCAACACCGCCGGCAATCGCCTCCTTCCACGCGCGTTCGGCAGCACTCACTCCGGCTGGATCAGCATCGTATGCAATAAGTACCTTTGGCGAGAGCCGCCGAATGAGTGCTACGTGCTCGTGGGTAAATGCGGTACCTGACGTTGCTACTGCGTTATCAATACCTGATTGGTGGCACATGATGAGATCCATCTGTCCTTCAACAAGCAACGTATAGCCACGGCGGCGAATACCCTGTCGAGCTGCGTGTAAGCCGTACAGAAATTGCGATTTCTTAAACACCGCCGTTTCGGGACTGTTCACATATTTTGCCGGATCATCTGAATTAAAGACGCGACCAGAAAAGCCGATCACATTTCCCGATGGATTGAACAGTGGGAACATAATACGTGAGCGAAACCGATCGTAGTAATCGGCAGCGCTTTTTTCAGACTGTTTGCTAATACCAGCAGCAACAAGTTCCTGAATGGTAAACCCTTCACTCTCAAGTGCTGTTTTTGCCGAACGCCATTCTGCCGGAGCAAAACCAATCTGCCACGCTTCAATAGTTGCATCAGTGAGACCGCGGTCGTGTAGATACTTGAGCGCGTCAGGAGTTTCGGCTAATAGGGCTTGGTAGTGCTTTGTCGCCGCGGCAAGTACTGCGTAGAGTCGATCGAGCTGCTGCTTATCCCCCGATGGTGCGTACTGTTGACCGTAATCGGACAATTGTACACCAGCTTTTTCGGCAAGCTGCTGCAAAGCGGTTTTAAAATCGACACCTTCAAATGCTTCAACGAATGAAAAGATGTCGCCTTTTGCGCCACAGCCAAAACAGTAGTAGCTCCCCCGATCTGGTGACACGTACATCGACGGAGTCTTTTCGTTATGAAATGGGCACCGAGCCTTGAAACTGCCACCGGCCTTTTCAAGCTTGATGTACCCACCAACGACATCAACGATTGATAGTCGCTGTTTGATGTCTTCAACAGCTGTTGCCATTGGTATTATTCTACCGCAGGAGTGATGTGTACAGACTGCGGAACTGGAGTGTGATATGACGAATCAGTTTTTTGGAGGTGTGCAATGCGCTGGGCCTTTTCGCTTCCTTCGAAACCAGTACCCGCAGGAATGAGGCGGCCAATGATGACATTTTCCATGAGACCACGGAGCTCATCGGTGCTGCCACGGACGGCGCTGTTAATGAGAATACGGCTGGTGTGCTGGAATGACGCTGCTGACAAAAAGCTCTGGCGCCAGAGTGAAATTTCAGTGATACCCATAACCGCTGCCTCGCCTTTTGCTTCTTCCTTACCTTCAGCTTTCATACGCTTGTTTTCAGTGAGGAGTGCAAATTGGTTGACGACATCGCCGCGAGCAAAATCTGTTTCACCGGCATCTTTAATGAGACGTCGTGAGAACATTTGGCGGATGATGACTTCGATATGTTTACGCGACACTGCTTCACCTTGCAATTCGTACGGCTTTGAAACCTCGCTGATGATGTATTCTTCAGCACGGTCACGACCAGCGAATTTAAAGAGGTCGTCGATATCTGCAGAACCATCAGTGAGCAAGTCGCCGCGCTTTACCGCTGAACCAACCGTAACGAGCGCCGTTCGGTTTGGAAGCACTTCGTACTCAACCTTTGTTTTCTTATCACTCTTTCCTTCAGGCAGAATGATGATAATTTTTTCTCGGCCATTTTCTTGAATATCGGTAACTGTTCCATCAACTTCTGAGATGAGTGCTGGACTCTTTGGTGAGCGCTTTTCGAAGATTTCTTCAACACGAGGGAGCCCGGCCGTGATGTCACCGCCAACTGATGCAGTACCTCCGGCATGGAAGGTTCGCATTGTCAGCTGTGTTCCTGGTTCACCAATCGCTTGAGCAGCAACGGTACCAACAGCTTCTCCAAGATCAACGAGATGGTTACGGCCGAGGTCGAGTCCGTAACACTGCTGACAAATACCATGCTCTGTTTTACAGGTCATTGGTGAGCGTACGTACACTTCATTCACGCCAGCACCATCAACCGTTTGGGCGTCGTCTTTAGTAACCACATGTCCACGTTTGAGGAGGAGTGTGCCATCGGGACCAATAACATCTGATGCCAGTACGCGACCACGAATACCTTTCAAGATAATACCTTCGTGACCATGGAGCTGCGGACGGCGGATATAGACACCTTCTTTGGTACCACACTCTGCTTCGGTAATAACCACGTCTTGGGCAACCACGAAAAGACGGCGTGTAAGGTATCCCGCTTTTGCGGTGTTGAGCGCAGTGTCAGTAAGACCCTTACGTGAACCGTGCGTTGTAATGAAGTACTCGATAGGTGTGAGACCCTGTTTGCTTGATGAGAGAATTGGGAACTCAACAACGTCACCCTTTGCACTTGAGATAAGACCTTTCATACCTGCCATGTTGGTAATCTGCGACATCGATCCACGAGCACCAGATTTCACCATGTCGTATACCGAACCGTTCTTGTCCATACCTTCAGCAACGAGTTTTTCTACTTCAGCACGAGCAGCCTGCCAAATTTCGATGTTCTTTCGGTATTTTTCCTGATCTGAGAGTAATCCATCGTTGTACTGATTGAGCACTTCTTGCGCTTTGATTTTTGCTTTGTCGATAATGGCGTTCTTTGCAGGCGGTTCTTTGATGTCATCAATACCCCACGTAACACCCGACTTTGTTGCGTACTTGAATCCGAAGGTTTTGATCCTATCCATGGTGTCTGGGACGAGTGCAATACCATAGCGGTTCACCAATTCATCAATAAGTTTTGCGAGCTTTGCGCGATCAAACTCTGCGTTCACATACTGGTATTGGCTCGGGAGGATGTCGTTAAAGAGAATACGGCCAACAGAGGTTTCAATAATTGTTCCACTGAGTGATCCGAATTTTTCACTCTTTGGCAATAACACTTTAATGAGAGCACGCGGTGAGACCGCGTTAAAGTTGTAGGCAATAATTGCTTCGTTAGGTTCAGAGAAGATTTTACCTTCACCGATCTCACCAGGAATAATTTTAGTCATCCAGTACACACCGAGCACGATATCCAACATTTTTGCTGTCACCGTTGGATCTCCGCTACCTGGCTTCAAGATGTTTTTGTCAGCCGCCATGATTTCATGCGCTTCGAGCTGAGCTTCTTTTGAGAGCGGCACGTGAACAGCCATTTGGTCACCGTCGAAGTCAGCGTTGAATGCTGAACAGACCAGTGGGTGCACTTGGATAGCGCTACCTTCAATAAGAATTGGCTGGAAGGCCTGAATACCGAGACGGTGCAGTGTTGGTGCACGGTTGAGAAACACGTACTTGTCTTTAATAACCTCTTCGAGAATCGCCCACACTTCAGGTACACCGTCGTCGATGAGACGAGTTGCCCCACGAATGTTGTACGCGAGTTCTTTGCGAATGAGTTCGGAAATAATAAACGGCTTAAAGAGTTCGAGTGCCATAAATTTTGGCAGTCCACAATGGCTGAGTTTCAGGTTTGGACCCACAACAATAACTGAGCGACCAGAGTAGTCGACACGCTTACCGAGCAAGTTCGCACGAAAGAGACCACGCTTACCTTTCAAGTTGTCAGCGAGTGACTTGAGTGCACGGCGCTGTGCAAGCGTTCCTGCCGCTGCGCTTCCCTGTCCGTGACGCATCGTGTTGTCGATGAGCGCGTCAACTGCTTCTTGCAAGATGCGCTTTTCGTTACGAAGAATGACATCAGGTGCATTAATTTCTTTGAGCTTCTTGAGGCGATTGTTGCGGTTGATAACGCGACGGTAGAGGTCGTTTACATCTGATGTTGCATAGCGACCACCATCGAGGGCAACCATCGGTCGAATTGCTGGCGGAATAACCGGAATACGAGAGAGAAACATCCACTCAGGTCGAACACCTGCCTTGATCATCGATTTGAGAATGCTCAAGCGACGGTTAATTTTGTCGAGATCGATTGATTTCGCTTTTTCAGCAGTCACCGTAAGATCTTTCACGAGCTTGTTGAGATCGAGATGGCGGCAAATATTGAATACTGCTTCAGCACCGATACCCGCTTCAAACAGCGTACCGTAGCGGAGCGAGTACGTGTGGTACTCAACTTCGTCAATGACATTTCCAACCTGGATATCATCGATACCGCGCTTTGCCGTAAGGAGACGTTCTTTGAGTGTTTCTTTTACCTTTTCGTCAGCTGCACTTGCTACTTTTGTTTTAAATTCTGCATCCAAATCTTTAAGGATACGTGCGCGTTCTTCTTCGCTGACTGAGGTAATAATGTATCCCGCGAAATAGATAACGCGTTCAACATCTGATGCGCTCATACCGAGCACCATCGCAATACGAGATGGCATACCGCGGAGGAACCAGATGTGTGATACCGGAGACGCAAGATCGATGTGACCCATGCGTTCACGACGAACGATTGAGCGGGTAATTTCTACGCCACACTTTTCACAAATGATACCTTTGTAG
>CAZXUM010000015.1:0-3693 GCA_964644005.1 uncultured Candidatus Saccharibacteria bacterium | reverse complement strand
CGATACTTTCCGCAGTAACATTCGAAATCCTTGTCCGGACCAAAAATCTTTTCATCGAACAAACCGTTCTTTTCAGAGCGTTGGGTTCGATAGTTAATGGTTTCGGGCTTCGTGATTTCACCATGTGACCATTCCTTGATTCGTTCTGGTGAGGCGAGTTTGATGGTGATCGCATCAAAGTGCTGTACCTGTTGTTTTTTGTTGTATGTTCGCATGGTATTACGCGTGAGAATCATCTGATAATTGCTGCATCTCGCCGTCGGGGTGCTCGAGCTTCACGTCGAGTGCCAAACCGCGCAATGTGTTCATCAACACATTAAATGATGCTGGCGTGCCAATGTCCGTTACGTTCTGACCCTTCACAATGGCATCAAAGGCGTGAGTACGACCCTGAATGTCATCGGACTTGATCGTGAGCATTTCACGCAAGCTGTATGAAGCTCCGTGACCGAGCAATGCCCAGACTTCCATTTCTCCAAAACGCTGTCCTCCACCTTGTGCCTTACCACCGAGCGGCTGCTGTGTGATAAGTGAGTACGGACCAATTGAGCGCATGTGAATTTTATCTTCAACCATGTGGTGCAATTTCAAGATATACATGTATCCAACTGAAATATCTTGTGCGAACGATTCACCGGTGCGACCATCAAACAATGGCATTTTGCCCGATTCGTTAAATCCAGCTTTCACCAGTTCGTCTTTTACATCTTTATCGGTTGCACCTGAGAACGGCGGCACAACGGCTTGGTAGTTAAGAGTATTTGCAGCCATACCAAGGTGCAATTCAAGAATTTGACCAAGGTTCATACGGCTTGGTACACCGAGTGGTGTCAAGATCATATCAACCGGTCGACCGTCTGCCATGTACGGCATATCCTCTTCAGGAAGAACCACTGAAATCACACCCTTGTTACCGTGGCGTCCTGCGAGCTTGTCACCCACCTGCACGTTACGGAGCTGTGCAACTTCAATGTGAATGCGCTTGATGATGCCTGATTCGAGACGATCACCTTTTTCGCGTGAGAACACTTTGACTGAAATGATGCGGCCGCGCTTGCCGTTTTCCATGCGCTTTGAGGTGTCTTTTACATCACGAGCCTTTTCACCGAACAGCGATCGGAGGAGACGTTCCTCGGGAGTAAGCTGCGTTTCGCCCTTTGGTGTGATTTTTCCAACGAGAATGTCACCAGGACGAACTTCAGCACCAACACGGACAACGCCTTCTTCATCGAGGTTTTTGAGTTTTGCCTCGCTGACGTTTGGAATGTCGTGGGTCGTTACTTCGGGGCCCAGTTTCGTATCACGAACGTTCACGCCAAATTCTTCAATGTGAATTGAAGTGAACTTTGAATTTTTAATGAGACGTTCTGAAAGAATGATCGCGTCTTCGTAGTTCGATCCCGACCATGACATGAACGCAATGAGTACGTTTTGACCAAGTGCCATTTGTCCGTCAACACTTGATGACGTATCAGCGAGCACTGCTCCACGAGCAACAGTATCGCCAACATTCACCGTTGGACGTTGGTGAAACGCGGTAAAGCCGTTCGTTCGCTGGAATGAAACAAGTGAGTATGATTTTTCTTTTCCTTTGGTGCTCTTTACGCTGATGTTGGTTGCATCAACAGCGGTCACTGTTCCCTCTTCTTCTGCAATAACGACGCGGCCTGTATCGCGTGCAGCATCAGCTTCAATACCAGTAGCAACGAGTGGTGCTTCGGGCACAATACACGGCGTTGCTTGCTTCTGCATGTTTGATCCCATCAGTGCGCGGTTTGCATCATCGTGATTCAAAAACGGAATCATCGAGGTAGCTACTGAGAATGCTTGGTTAGTAGCGACGTCAATAAAGTGCACGTCATTTTTTGCAACCATGTGCGGATCACCGTTGTGACGAACCTCAACCATATCGATACCGATAGTACCGTCAGCAGCAGTTGGCGTTGCCGCGTGCGCAATAAAATAATTTTCTTCCTCAAGTGCGTTAAGGTAGACAATTTCTTTTGTTACCACACCCTTAACCACCTTGGCATACGGCGTTTCAATCATGCCGAACTCATTGAGCTTCGCGTATGTTGAGAGACGCAAAATAAGACCGATGTTTGGACCTTCGGGAGTATGAATTGGACAGAGGCGGCCGTAGTGCGATGGATGCACGTCACGAACTTCGATACCGGCACGTTCACGAGTAAGACCTCCAGGGCCGAGCGCTGAGAGCGTACGGAGGTGTTCGAGCTCAGAGAGCATGTTCTCTTGCTGCATGAATTGTGACAGCTGGTTCGTAGTGAAAAATTCCTTAATACGAGCCTGCAGGGGCTTTGGAGAAATAAACTGCATTGGCATCGTCATATCAGCATCAACCGTCGACATGCGATCTTGAATGTTTCGTTTCATTTGCGACAGACCAACGCGGACTTTTTGTTGGAGCAATTCACCGACGTATCGAACGCGGCGTGATCCGAGGTGATCGATGTCATCAGCTTCTGCGCCGTGTGTATTTTCGAGCATCATCACATTAGTAATAATGCTTACCAAGTCATCAATGTTGAGAGTCTTTCGTTCGAGAGCTTTCTCTTCCATGGGCTTGCTAAAACGCTTGTTGAAACGAAAACGACCGACACGAGAAAGGTCGTATCGTTCTTTTTCAAAAATTGAGTCGATAAACTGCTTTGCGTTTTCTGCAGTTGCAAGATCGCCATCACGGAGGCGCTTATGAATTTCGATGTATGAATCTGACACTGTTTTTGCGTGATCTTTCGCAAAAGACTGTGTGAGGTACTTTTCAGCAAATTCGTTACCATTGAACAGAGCCTTAATATCGCTGTCAGTATGTGCACCAAACACGCGGAGCAGTGAGGTGACCGGGAATTTTCGCTTTCGGTCGATACGCACGTAGATGACACCGTCTGCTTCAGAATCAATTTCAATCCATGCACCACGAGCAGGGATAATTTTTGCACCAAAGTGCTGTCGGCCTTTGAGTTCTTGATCAGTGAAGAACACACCGAATGATCGCGCAAGCTGCGGCACTATAACGCGTTCGATACCCGCAATAATGAACGTACCGTGATTAGTCATCATCGGAAAATCCGCCATGAACACTTCCTGTTCCTTGAGGGAGCCGGTGTTCTTGTTTTTGAGACGAGCAACTACCTTGAGCGGCGCTTCGTATGAGAGCTTGTTCGCTTTTGCGTAGTGTTCGTTGTGCTGCGGCTGTCCAAGAGAGAAGCCGACAAATTCTAATTCAAACTTTTTCTCAGAGTAGTCTTTAATAGACGTAAACTCTTTCAATACTTCCTTAATACCCTCTTCGATAAGCCACTTAAACGAGGTGAGCTGCGGCTCCACCATGTTTGGCATCGGCGCCAACGATCGAATGAACGATCCGAAAAACTTCTGCGGTCGTGGTGTGTTCGTATCCATACAAACAAAAAAATGCGGCTTTGATCAAAAGCCTTTTCCGATTGATAATTACCAAAAGTCCAACGCGGTACGTGCTATTGCGACCTATGAAAGGAGAAACACAATCGTAGCTATAGGTAGGAGCTAGTATACTCGGCAATTAACCCTTGTCAACCTCAGTTCCTTGTGGACAACGTTTGATGATGAATGAGCGGTCGCTTGAGTCGACCAGCTCGACTGCTGCAGCAGTAGTTGTTGCAGGGTTTGGCGCAGTGATGAACACTGAGAAGC
>CAZXUM010000014.1:1573-9627 GCA_964644005.1 uncultured Candidatus Saccharibacteria bacterium | reverse complement strand
GTAATGGTCTTGGTCCAGTGCGTCAATTTAACATGATGTTTAAAACGCACATTGGCGCCACCGAAGATGAGGCGAGTGTGTTGTACCTTCGTCCAGAAACAGCCCAGGGTATGTTTGTGAACTTCAAAAATGTACTGGATTCGTTTCATCCAAAAATGCCGTTTGGATTGGCACAAATTGGTAAAGCCTTTCGAAACGAAATTGCGCCACGTGATTTTATTTTCCGTGTCCGTGAGCTTGAACAAATGGAAATTGAATATTTTGTACGTGCCGAAGAGTGGCAGCAGCATTTCGAATACTGGCTTACGCAAATGCGCGAGTGGATTGCGTCGCTCGGGTTGCCACCGCAGTCAGTGAGTGAATACGAAGTACCTGAAGCTGATCGGGCACACTATTCAAAACGCACTGTCGATTTCGAATTTGAATTTCCCTTTGGCCGCAAAGAATTGTACGGATTGGCGTATCGCACTGATTTTGACCTCAAAAATCATGCCGAAGCGAGCGGTCAAGAATTATCCTATTTTGATGAAGCGTTGGGTGAGCGTTTTGTGCCGCACGTTATCGAGCCAACATTTGGTGTCGAGCGAACAGTACTTGCAGTACTCACGAATGCCTACAGCGAAGATGAGCTTGGTGGAGAGAAACGGGTCTTTTTGAAATTTCCAACCCACCTTGCGCCAGTACAGGTTGCGGTATTGCCACTCCTAAAAAATAAGCCAGAGCTTGTCGCTAAAGCCAAAGCAGTGCGTGACACCATTAAGCAGCAGTTCCGTACTCAGTATGATGACGCGGGAACTATCGGTAAGCGGTACCGTCGCCAGGACGAAATCGGCACGCCGTTCTGTGTCACGATCGACTTTGATACGCTCGAAAACGATACAGTAACTATTCGCCACCGCGATACGGGCGAGCAAACACGTGTAGCAATTGCTGCGCTTGCAAAGACGCTCTCATAAGCGTATACCTATGCCTAGAAAGGAGGTACAGTAATGCACCTAAAAACCGTCCACGAGACACGGCCGCTCAATACACTCATCTACTCGCTGCGGCAAGATGGCGTTGGTATTATGCAGGCTGCCATTCGACTCTTTGCACCGGTGGATTTTAGCCAGCCGATAGCATACTCAATGATACTGTCCGGAGTACATGCCACTGATGCGCCATTTGAGGAGTATTCGACAATCAGCAGTGTTGTTACACAGGCGGGGTTTCTGGGATTGCTCAGTCTACCGCTTGAAGCAGTGCTTCTGGTGACCGATCAGCACCCAGATCTACCAGACAAGACCGGACCAATCGTGTTTATGCACGACGATGTTAACGGATATCCTAACGAGCGCATTATGCTGTGCCGAAATAATGGCCGGCGAATAGTGGGAATCTACACCATTGCACTTGCTGACGAATTGCCCAAGCGCTGCAATTTCCTTTACCTTGATTCATACCAGTGATGTACCGCTCAGTGATCATCCGCCACCGTTGGCGGATTTTTTTATGCTACACTCTTTACACTATGAAATTCTCAAAACATATTTTTCCGAACGGATTGCGATTAATCACAGCGCCGATGGCTGATAATCCCACCGTTACCGTACTCGTGCTTGTTGAAACCGGCTCGAAGTATGAAACAAAAAATATTAACGGCCTCTCACACTTTCTTGAACACATGTGTTTTAAAGGTACTACCGCTCGTCCCCGAGCTATCGACATTAGTCACGAACTCGATGCAATTGGCAGCGCCTACAATGCCTTTACCGGATTCGAATACACCGGCTACTACGCAAAGGCAAAAGCCGAACATTTCGACACGCTCCTCAGTGTTGTGTCAGATATCTATCTCAATCCAACATTTGCCGCTGATCAAATTGAGCGCGAGAAGGGGGTGATTATTGAAGAAATAAATATGTACGAAGATTTGCCGCAGCGCACGGTGCAGAGTATGTTCATGCAAGCGCTCCACGGTGACCAGCCAGCCGGCTGGGATATTGCCGGTCCTCGTGAAGTGGTGAAAGCAATGAATCGTAATAATTTTGTGAACTATCGCGCAGAGCACTATGTGGCGAGTGCAACAACGGTGGTTGTTGCCGGAAACATCACTGAAGCAGCGGTGAGAGCTGCGGTAGAAAAAGTATTTGCTGGTGTGAGTACTACTCAAAAGAAAGATAAGATGCCAACTGTCGAAGCGCAGAAAGTTCCATTTGTACTTACAAAAGAAAAGAAAACCGACCAAACGCACTTGGTGCTCGGCTTCCGAACGGTGCCCGCAAAACATGAGGATCAGTCCGTACTTGATGTTATCCAAGGTGTGTTGAGTGGCGGTATGAGTTCACGCTTGTTTCAAAAATTACGCGAAGATATGGGTGTCTGTTACTACGCTAAAGCAGGGAACGACGCACTCACAGACCACGGCCACATGGAGATTCGTACTGGCGTCGACACTGCCCGCAGAGACGAGGTTATTTCAATTTTGCTTAAAGAATGTGCGACACTCGTAACAACGCCCGTTTCTCCCGAAGAGCTAAAGAAGGTAAAAGACCACATGAACGGCATGCTCTACCTCGGTCTTGAATCATCAGATTCGATTGCTGAACTCTACGGTATTCAGGAGGTGCTCAGGCTCCCGGTACAGACACCCGACGAGATGGCAGCAAAAGTCCAAGCCGTCACTGCAGAGGATATTCAGCGCGTTGCCAAAAAGTATTTCGTACCCGAGCACCTCAACCTGGCTATCATTGGTCCGAACGTTGATGCGGCACACTATACGAAACTTCTAGAAGAGTACGGAAAGCTAGTGTAGTATGTGGGCATGGACTTGAATCGCCCTATTACCGTTCAAATCACCTCGGGGACTATATTTTCAATCGTGTTAATTGTGGGCCTTTCGTTGCTGGTGTATTACATGCGCAGTTTGGTAGCAATTGTGCTCGGATCAGTGGTGCTTGCTACGGCAATTGAACCAGCAGTGCAGTGGCTCATGCGCCGACGGTTGCCACGACTTATCGCTGTTCTGTCACTCTACGCAGGTTTGGTTTTCCTCGTGTTTCTTGCGTTCTACTTCCTCTTGCCGGTATTCCTCACTGATGTGTCGGCATTTCTCAACATGCTGCCGCAGTACGTTGATGTCGATGTGGTAGGGCAGTCAAACTTCCTCGGATTTAAAAATGCCTTTCAAGACATTACGTACAGCCAGAGTTTTTCTGAGGTTGTGACCAACTTAAGCACTGCAGTATCAACTGCTGATTCCGAAACACTCCTGGCGCTGCTGGTGAGTATTTTTGGTGGGTCACTTGGTTTGGTGTTAATTGGCGTTATGTCGTTTTACCTGGCAGCGCAGCCGCATGGAGTTGATAATTTTTTGAAACTGATTACGCCGCGCGAACATGAAGCGTACATTCTCGATCTCTGGAAACGTTCGCAACTTAAAATTAGTTACTGGCTGCAGGGGCAGGTGATACTCGGCTGTGTTGTTGGTGTGCTGGTGTATGTGGGCCTCACCGTGCTTGGTATTCGCCACGCGCTCTTGCTTGCGTTGCTGGTCGCTCTATTCGAGATTATTCCGGTATTTGGCTCAATTATTAGTGCAATTCCTGCGGTAATCGCCGGTATTTTAGATGGGGGAGTAACGATGGGATTGCTCGTGGCCGCTCTCTACATTGTGGTGCAGCAACTCGAGAGTAACGTGTTCTATCCGCTCGTAGTAAAAAAATTGGTTGGCGTACCGCCGCTCTTAGTTATTATTTCTCTCGTCGCCGGATTTGAGATAAGCGGTATTTTGGGGGCATTGCTTGCAGTGCCAATTGCTGCAACACTGGTTGAATACAGCGACGACATTCGCCGTCGACGAAGTGATACACAAACACTCTAGAGGATACTTTGCCCTATGCTATACTCCCCACAATGGCTCAATCAAAGCATTTCTACCTCACCACAACCCTTCCATACGTAAACGCGGAACCGCACGTTGGTTTTGCTATGGAGATCATTCGTGCTGATTCAATTGCGCGATACCACGAAGCCTGTGGTGAAAAAGTTTTTTTTAACACCGGCACCGATGAACACGGTCAAAAAATTTATCAAAACGCCGGAGCAGCAGGAAAGGATACGCAGGCGTATGTCGATATCTTTGCCGAGCGATTCCGCGGCCTCCAACCGCTCCTCGGCCTCAAGAGTGATCTCAACTTTATTCGTACCACCGATGCGCACCATGTGGCCGCCGCTCAAGAATTTTGGAAAAAGTGCGAAGCATCTGGCGACATCTACAAAAAAAATTACAGCATTAAGTATTGTGTTGGATGTGAACTCGAAAAAACTGATTCGGAGCTCGTTGATGGAAAATGTCCGATTCACCCGAGTCTGACCATTGAAAGTATCAATGAAGAAAATTACTTCTTTCGATTTTCAAAGTATCAGAGCGCCCTTCTTGAGCTGTATAACAATAATCCAACATTTGTAGTACCAGAGTGGCGTCTGACTGAAGTAAAAAAATTTGTTGCTGCGGGGCTGGAAGATTTTAGTATTTCTCGTCTCAAAACAAAAATGCCGTGGGGGGTACCGGTGCCGGGGGACGATACTCATGTGATGTATGTGTGGTTCGATGCGCTCGTAAACTATATTTCTGCAATTGGCTGGCCAATCGATATGCAACAGTTTGAAAGCTGGTGGCCGGTAGTACAGGTGGCCGGCAAGGATAACCTTCGCCAGCAATCGGCAATGTGGCAGGCAATGCTTATGTCTGTGGGTATTGCGCCATCAAAACAAATTGTCATTGGTGGGTTTATCACTGGTGCGGGTGGGATGAAGATGTCGAAATCACTCGGCAATGTTATTAATCCCTACGATATTGTAAAAGACTACGGCACCGACGCCCTTCGCTACTTTGTGCTCCGTGAAATTCAACCATTCGAAGATTCACCCTTCACTGTCGATCTTTTTAAAGCGGCATACAATGCAAACCTCGCGAATGGTATTGGTAATTTACTGAGCCGCGTAATGAAATTGGTTGAAACACACGTCACGGAAAAAATTGTATTTCCTGAATATGAACACCCGAAAGAGTACGTCGACGCGTTCGCCGCATTTGAACTACACAAAGCCATGAACCTGGTGTGGAAATCGATAGGTGAGTGTGATCAAACGATGCAAACAACACGGCCATTTGAATTAGTAAAAACCGACAAAGCCGCTGCTCAAAAAGTGCTCACTGAACTCGTTGTCAAACTTGGTGAGATTGCATTTCTCTTGCGACCATTTCTGCCAGATACTGCTCATAAAATTGAGGAGAGTATTGAAGGACAACAGATGCCGAAGGGGCCACTGTTTTTGAGGAAGGAGTAATAGTTGACATTTTTATAAATTATTGTTATATTTCTGTGAGAAATAGCAGACCTACATTATCCGTACGTTATGGATGATGTGATAGCTACTTTGGTTTTACTGAAAAGGAACAGCTACCATGAGTAGTGCAGCCTTAATTCCCGAATGGTACATTGAGTTTCAGGCGGCAGTGTTAAAGCAATTGCCTCGACCTGGGAGCATTGATCAATTCATTGCCGAAGGATGGATTAGTCACCAAGTGAGCTTGAAAGAGAATCTTCATGAATGTTTGGTGCCGCCGGTTAAGGTTGCTGCAGCACTTGCCGCCGCAGCACCCACCGCGTGGACCGTCGATGAAGAGGACAACATCCACTTCATGCTCACTTCTAATGGCTTTACCCGCGAACAGTGGGAACAGCATCTCGGGAGTCGTGGTTGGTGCATCGGTGATCAGGCACGCATTGTGCTCCGTCGTGCAATCGAAGCGCCGACCAATGGCGTCACCTACAAAATCGTGGTCCGTCCAGGCAATGAGATCAGCGACAGCGACCGTATGTCGAAGAAGATTCGTGCGGTAGCTGACAAGAAAGGTTGGGGTAAACCTCATTGGGAGGTGGCCTGCCTTATCCGCGACACGTTCACGGACCAACAGGTGGAAGTTATGGGTCTGTGGTATATCGTCACGATGCACGAACCCATCAAGGATTCCGACGGCGATCCGAACTTGCTCGGCACGACCCGGCACGGTGATTGTCGTGGTTTCTATACTCTCTATGATGACGGGCCTGGCCCTTGGCGCGACGATGGTGGTTTCGCGTTCGTTGAAGAGTTTAGTAAGAACTGTGAATTTTCCTAAAACGGAACATGTAATGACCCCCAGTCTGTATGCGTCAAAATGACGAAACAGACTGGGAGTCATTTCTTTTTCAAATACTTTTATATACACTGCGTACATGAATCTCACTCATATCGACATACACTCCCACCTCTATTTTCCCGACTACGACGCCGACCGCGACGAGGTAATTGCTCGCATGAAAGAGCAGGGAGTTGGCACTATCACTATTGGCACAACACTCGAAACATCGCGCGAAGCAGTGCAACTTGCACAAGAGCACGAACATCTGTGGGCATGCGTTGGTATTCATCCTGCACACGATCTTACCGAGTTGCCGGCAGTTGCCGAAGTTGCGTCGACGTTGCGCACGATGCTCAGCGAGAAAAAAGTCGTAGCAATTGGCGAATGCGGCCTCGATTATTTTCGAATGCATGCTGATCCAGAAAAAACAGCCGCTCAAAAAGTACTCCAACATGAACTGTTTGAAATGCAGGTACAGCTTTCAATCGAAATGGGGAAGCCGCTGATGCTGCACATTCGTGATGGAAAAAACGCGGCAACAAATTCTGCTGAATCTGCGCATGCGGACGTTCTGACGCTACTCCGCACGTACAAAAAAGAGTACGGCGACAAACTTCGCGCCAACTGCCACTTTTTTTCTGGGCCGGTCGAACTTGCAAAACAGTACCTCGAGCTTGGATTCATGCTCTCGTTTACGGGAGTGGTGACCTTTACCCCTCAGTATAATGATGCTATTAAATATGTGCCCGCCGGCTCATTTATGATTGAAACTGACGCCCCATTTGTGGCACCAGTACCGCATCGTGGCAAACGTAATGAGCCGACCTACGTGATTGAAGTCTTAAAAAAGGTTGCCGAGATTAGGGGAGATGACACTGAGGTACTCAAAGTGCAGCTGCTCAATACCGCTAAGAATTTTTTCTCTTTATAATTATTTTAATATACATTGTATAGTGCTGAAGTGAATAATCTGTTTTTATATCACCACCCCACCCACATTTTTCAGTATGAAGCCTGTTTCAAAAGTATATAAAGTGGCCTTTATTTTAAGCCAAAGTGGGGATTTGCCATGCCAGAAGGCCTATGGTAACCTGTTGTGACTATAACGATATGGAAAAAACCGAAACAACTGTATACGAGCTTGGCTACCACGTAGTACCTACTATTGCGGCTGGTGATCTCGCAGGCGAAGTAACTACCATTAAAGACGTTCTCACGAACCATGGTGCCGTGCAAATCTCAGAAGAATTCCCCCGAACTATCAAATTGGCGTACCGCATCGAAAAGCAAATCAGCGGTAAGCTCGAAAAGTTCAATTCAGCATATTTTGGCTGGATAAAGTTTGAAACAACTGCTGCACAGGCGGTTGCTCTCAAAGCTCAACTCGATACTCACAAAAGCATCCTCCGTTCGTTGCTCGTTAAGACGGTAAAGGAAAATACCTACCTCGGTCCAAAATTTACACAGCGAAAGGGCGGTAAGTCTGAAGACGGAGAAGAACCTACTGAAAAAACTGAACCGGCTAAAGAGGTGAATGCAGAAGAGCTCGATAAGTCTATTGAAAAGTTGGTTGCGGCGGAATAAGCACTTAGCAATTCATAATCTATAACGTAGCCTATGTATATCAATAAGGCCTTGGTGTACGGTAACCTGACACGAGATCCCGAGCTAAAGTCATTGCCGTCGGGTATTAAAGTTGCAACCTTCTCGCTTGCGACAAACCGCGTCTGGAAAGATAAAAATGGTGTTCGTCAGGATAGTACCGATTTCCACAACATTGTTGTGTTCGGTCGCCAAGCAGAAACAACGTCGCAATACCTTAAGAAAGGTTCTTCGGTCTATATCGAAGGTCGCATGCAGACACGCAGCTGGGACGCGCAGGATG
>CAZXUM010000014.1:0-1563 GCA_964644005.1 uncultured Candidatus Saccharibacteria bacterium | reverse complement strand
CTGAAGTAGTTGCCGATACGGTACAATTTGGCCCACGAACCACTGGCGGCGCTCCTGCAGGAGGTTCATACGACGGCGCTGCAAAAACTGAGGCGGGAAGCCCAAAAGGAAGCAAGGCCGACGCTCCAAAAGACGAACAGCCGCTCGATACCATTCAATACCCAGAAGAAGAGGTAAACATTGACGACATTCCATTCTAAATGTTAGCCTAGAGACTCACATGAAACCAAATCCAAAACAGAGCGATTTCTTTGCCGACAACAACATCCTGCATGTTGACTATAAAGACGTAGATATTCTCAAGAAATTCTTAAACCCACACGCCCGCATGCTCTCAAAAAAGCGCAGCGGTTTGAGTGCAAAGAATCAGCGCAAACTTGCAGAGGCAATCAAACGCTCACGATTTATGGCCCTCTTACCATTCGTCGCTCGCTAAGTAGTTCCTGTAGCAATAAAAAAGACCCTTCTCGCAAGGGTCTTTTTTATTGCTAGCTTGTGCGTTCTACGTACTCACCGGTCTCGGTGTTGATTCTAAGAATATCGCCCGGATTAATGAATAGAGGACCAGTAATCACCGCGCCTGTTTCGAGTGTGATTTGTTTGTTGCCGCCTTTTGCTGTGTCACCCTTAACTGCGGGAGGAGCCTCAGTTACCTTGAGGTCAACTTTGATAGGAAGCTTCACGCCGATGATGCGTTCATCGAATACGAGAGCTTCTACCGTACTGTTACTTTTCATAAACTGTGCCGGAGTGCCAATCATATCCGGGTCAAGCTGAAATCGTTTTGAGAGGTCGTTTATTTCGCAGAACCACAGCTCTCCTTTGTTGCTGTAGAGAAATTTAACCGTGCGCTTGCTCAACTCTGCTTCGTGCACCTTTTCAGATTGATGAAATGATTTTTCAACAATACGACCGCTAATCATGTTTCGCAGTTTTGTTTGATTCACCGGCTTTCGCTGTTGCTTGCGAAATACGTGTGAGTCGAGCACTTCGTATGGTTCGTCATCGACAAGGATGTACTTTCGGTTAACAATTTCGTTGTATTCAAGCATGGGATCAATGAGATTAATCCTCAGGCTCCGATTCGTTCTCGGATGCAGTGGGTTCAGGTGCAGGAACTTTCATACCCTCGTATCCCTCAGAGAGGCGAAGACGAATTTCAGCGAGCAGTTCTTTTTTAAGATCGGCGTTTTCGCGAATAAACGAACGTGTCGCATCGTAGCCACGGCCCATTTTGATGTCGCCATATGAGTACGAGGTGCCCATTTTTTTAATCAGGCCCATTTTTTCACCGAGAGCGATCATTTCGCCTTCCTGTGAGATGCCTTCGTTGTAAATGAGATCGAACTCAGTTTGCTTAAAGGGGGCAGCAACTTTATTCTTCACGACCTTGACCCGAACGCGCCCACCAACCACTTCTTCGCCTTTTTTAATTTGAGCAATACGGCGAATGTCGATACGGACTGATGTGTAGAATTTAAGAGCTTTTCCGCCGGGTGTTGTTTCGGGATTACCAAACATGACGCCAATTTGCATACGGATTTGGTTGATGAAAATGACAAT
>CAZXUM010000013.1:4380-9850 GCA_964644005.1 uncultured Candidatus Saccharibacteria bacterium | reverse complement strand
CCACCGCTGCCAATACTCAGACGACCACATTTCTTCAGGTGTATTAAATTCAGCGTAGCAAATTTCGGATGGAGGGTGTTCGGTGCTAATGGTAAGAAGTGTGCTGATTTTCCCATTAATTTTTTCCGGAAACATTGTCATTGCCTTAGCATTGAATGGCGTGACTAAGTGTTTGTCGTCTACGGTTTCAAGGTCACGACTTCTTGCTACTGCTACTCGAATGCTGTCTGAGGTAAATGGAAATGATCCAAGGGCAGTATAAAAAATATAAAACGTATCACCGAGCTTTGTTACTCGAGGATCTTCACAGCCAAATTGATCAAAATCGTGATCGGGTGAAATAAAGACTGTTCGGTCGGTGTAGTGTTCGTTGTCAGTTGATATTGCCTTACCAATTGATGACATGCGAATGTGGGGTGATTTCAAGAGCTGCGGCTCTGATAGTGTTCGGTAAAAAAGGTAAGTTTTTCGCTTGTGAACAATCGGACAGCCATTAAATGCTGCCGCTGCTTCCCATGGATGCTCTTTAAGCGGTGATAAAATTGGGTTATGCTCGACGCGAGTAACAGTGAACATATATCTATTGTACGTTAGGTTGGGTTTGCAACCAACCAAAAAGATTAACAAGTGGTGTGTGCGCGCTGCAGACGTGTTTGTCTCCACCACCGTAATACACTGAAAGGATATCGTCTTTCACAACAGCACCTGTTGCGTATACGATCCCTGGTTTCCATTCGTTTTCATACCAATGATCGGGTGTGAGGAGCGGTTTATCACAGCGAGCGATTACCTGAGTTGGGTTATCAAGATCGAGCAGCAGCGCGCCCAATTTGTACTTATCTGGCTCATCGTCGCTTATAGCGTGGTAGAGAACTAACCAGCCGTAGGCGGTTTTAATTGGTGGTGGTCCAGCACCACGAACCCGGTTGTCCCAGCCAACTCGCTTTTTTTGTCCGTGGATACTTTTAATTTTTTTCAAACCGTAAGCAAGTTGTTCGAGGCTGTCTACGTAGTCAATTTGAACCTCTGGCGAAATACTATGCAAAATAGCAAATTTTCCGTTCATTTTTTCCGGAAAGAGCACCCAATTTTTGTGCACCTCACCGGGTGGTGATAGTAGCAGTGGTGTACTCCATTTCCAGCGTTTGTTAAGAAAGTCTGCTTCACTAATTGAAATAGCGCCAATACGAATAAAGTCCCACCCGTCAAAGGTATTAAATGTCACATAGAGCTTTCCTTCAATTCGCACAATGCGCGGATCTTCACAACCACCCCAACTACCGCCAGATGGATACATCACCGGGTCGTATTTTTTATTAATATCCGACAGGTCGTGCTTGCGTGGACAGAGCATGGTGAAAACAGCATACGGTAAGCGGTCAAATTCAATACCGTTTTCACTAACAGCATAGCCGATGCGTGAAATACCGTCGTTGCCAACAGCGCGGTATAACAAATGAATCTGACCCGCGTCGTCAACGTACGTTGCAGGGTTAAATGTGCCCGCCGCCTCCCAGTCATTATAAGGATGCGGAGAAATAATTGGGTTATGATCGTGGCGCTGCAACGGGCTTTTTCGATCCGATTTTTTTTTGCGCGTTATCTGACCATGAGTGTACAGCAGGCTATACCATACTCCAGTAATGACGCACACCATTAAAACCAACAGGACAGTACCGAAAAAATTGATATTATACTCGACCATAACGATCTTCAAGACGAATAATATCTGTATCGTCAAATGTGCCGTAGGCTATCTCAAGAACAACCAGTGGTTCCGAACCTGCCTCTAGGCGGTGGAGAGATGATCGGGGAATAAAATGCATGCTACCGATGACCGCTGGTACCTGCTCGGTACCGCTCGTGATTGTGCCATTACCAGAAAGCACTCGCCACAATTCATCGCGTTTCGCATGCTGCTGCAAACTTAACGCTTCACCTGAGTGAACCGTAATTATTTTGACCGTTACTGGGGTGTTTCGAGCCAACTCTACAAACTCCCCCCATGGCCGTTCTTCATGATAGAGCGTTGGTGGTTGCATTGTCGCTGATAGTAAAATTTTACCATCCTCTCAGTACTATCCAGTGTTGAGTGTGAATAACTTTCATATTTTTAGTACAATAGGTACATGACGATCTACTTCGCTGCAGATCATGCAGGATTTGCGCTCAAGCAAGCATTGCTGCCGTATGTGCAGTCACTCGGTTTTGAGGTATACGATTGCGGTGCTCACGAATTAAATCCCGAAGATGATTATCCCTTTTGGATTGCTAAGGCAGCGCGTTCGGTGTCGACTGATTCACAAAAGTCATTAGGTATTGTGATTGGTGGATCGGGTCAGGGTGAGGCGATTGTGGCAAATAAATTTCGACACGTGCGGGCAGCAGTGTACTACGGAGGTACCGAACAGCACGAATCGATTATCACCCTCAGCCGTGAACATAACGACGCAAACGTACTCTCACTCGGTGCACGGTTTCTTTCGACAGAGCAGGCGCAGCGTGTGGTAAAAAAGTGGCTCACCCACAACTACCATTTGGCCGAGCGTCATCGCCGCCGCATCATGCATATTGATGCACTTGAGCATGAGACCTTTTCGCAGTTTCTCCGTGGTATAGTCAAAAATCTATGGCCGAAATAATTCCGGCAATTATGCCGAAAACCTTACACGATCTTGAGGAACACTGCCAAAAAGTGGTTGGTTCTGTTGATACTGTCCAAATTGATGTCATGGATGGAAAGTTTGTTGCCGTTCGCACCTGGCCGTACAATCGCCACGACGATTTTTTTGATGCTATTCTCCGCGAAGAGCAGGCCTTGCCGATGTGGGAAGAGCTCGATTACGAAGTTGATTTGATGGTTGCGAATCCGGAACGTGAAGCTCAAACGTGGATTACTGCTGGTGCAAAACGAGTCATTGCACATATTGAGAGCATTACTGATATGAAAAGTTTTCTCGCCTTGGCGAGCGAATTTGTTGAAGTAGGGTTGGCAATTGGCAACGATACGCCGCTCGATACCATTTTGCCGTATCTCAAGAGTATCGACTGTGTGCAGTGCATGGGTATTGCAAAAATTGGTTTTCAAGGTCAACCGTTTGATCGGCGGGTACTTGAGCGTATTAAGGCTCTCCGTGTTGCTGATCCTGAATTGCCGATTAGTGTTGATGGGGCAGTAACTATTGATACTGCACCGCTCCTCATTGAAGCTGGAGCAGACATTTTGGTATCCGGATCGTTTGTATTTGATGGAGAAAGTCCTGTTGAGGCGATCCACCGACTTGAGAATGTGTAGCAGTTATGTTCTGTATTCAAAATTGATGCTTCGCGATACAATGAGATGATATGAGCTCTGTATCTCAATCGCGTTCCTTCAACGAGAATGCACTTGCAATAACGGCAAATAACATTCGTCAATCGATTATTGAAATGTTGCTTGCTGCGGGGTCGGGTCACACCGCTGGTCCGCTCGGTATGACGGATGTGTTCACCGCGCTCTATTTTCATATTCTCAAACACGATCCCAAAAAACCCGATTGGCCAGAGCGCGATCGCGTTGTGCTCTCAAATGGCCACATTTGCCCAGTGCTCTACGCAACCTTTGCGCATGCGGGATACTTTCCGGTGAAAGAGTTACTTACGTTGCGAAAATTTGGTTCACGATTACAGGGTCATCCACACCGCGAATTTTTGCCAATGCTTGAAACCAGTTCTGGCCCGCTTGCATCGGGATTGTCGCAGGCGGTTGGTATGGCTCTCGCCGACAAAATTGATAACGGCAATTCGAGCGATCGATACACCTACTGCCTCATGAGCGACGGTGAACAGGAGAGCGGTCAAATTTGGGAAGCGGGCATGCTTGCCGGAAAAAATCGATTGCATAATCTCATCGGCTTCATTGATCGAAACAATATTCAAATCGATGGTTTCACCGAAGACATCATGCCGCTCGAACCGCTCGGTGCAAAGTGGGAAGCCTGGAACTGGCACGTGCAAGAAATCGATGGTCACAATTTTGAAGAAATTGTCGATGCGGTCAATCGCGCAAAAGCAGTATTTGAAAAACCGTCAATGATTATTGCCCGCACTATTCCGGGAAAAGGTGTGCACGCGTTTGAACGGAAGTATGAATGGCACGGCAAACCGCCGAATAAGGAAGAAGCCGCGATGGCCTTGAATGAGCTGCGGACGTTGGGAGGGAAGATAATAAGTGAACATCAATAGTATGCTCAACAAAACTCTCAACCAAAAACTCTACGACAAAAACGTCGAAATGATTCCTATCCGCAAAGGCTTCGGTGAGGGGTTACTCGCTGCTGCCGAAAAAGATGAACGAGTAGTGGGACTCTGTGCCGACCTCACCGAGTCAACGCAGATGCACCTCTTTAAAGAGCGCTATCCACACCGTTTTGTGCAGATGGGGGTTGCAGAACAAAATCTCGCTTCTGTGGCCTCAGGTATGGCTGCTATGGGGAAAATCCCATTCATTACTTCGTACGCAATGTTCTCGCCAGGCCGTAACTGGGAGCAAATTCGCACGACGATATGTTACAATGATCGCTATGTCAAGATTGCTGGTTCTCACGCTGGTGTCTCTGTTGGTCCCGACGGGGGGACTCATCAAGCTATTGAGGATATTTGTATAACGCGAGTTATTCCGCGCATGGTTGTCATATCTCCGTGTGACGCCATCGAAGCAAAAAAAGCAACACTCGCCGCCGCGGCAATTAATGCGCCGGTATATTTACGCCTTGCTCGAGAAAAAACGCCGGTGATGACAACACACGATACTCCGTTTGAAATTGGAAAAGCAACAATTATGTATTCGCCGGATAGCGGCGCAAAAATATCTGCAGCAATTATTGCTACCGGCGCCGTTGTGTATGGCGCACTTGTTGCTGCGCGTGAACTTGAAGCACGGGGTGTACATGTCACTGTGGTAAACCTCTCAACGATTAAACCACTCGATCAAGAAATTATCTTAAAAGTTGCGCAGCAAGCGAAGGCCGTTGTTACCGTTGAAGAACACCAAATCGCCGGTGGTATGGGATCGGCAGTTGCTGAATACCTTACGCAAGTCTATCCAGTGCCAATGGAATTTATCGGTGTGCATGACACATTCGGTCAGTCAGGAACTCCAGCCGAACTTATCGAACACTATGGTATTGGTACCAAGAGTATTGTTGCAGCCGTTGAGAAGGTGGTTAAGCGAAGTCGGACGTTGCGGTAAATGTTGCAGGCGCATGTGCGAGGAGAGCTTCAATCTCAGGCACGGTGAGCAATCCTTTTTGTGCACCAACTTTTTGTGTTACCGACATAGCGTTGACTGGCCCCCATCGGAGAGCTTCTTCGAGTGTTTTTCCCATAATGAGAGCGCAGGTGAGAGTTGCAGCAAACGCGTCGCCAGCGCCAGTACGTTCAAACGGAGTGTGCGGGTACACGCCAATGCGGTACGTGTGGTTGTTGTCGT
>CAZXUM010000013.1:0-4370 GCA_964644005.1 uncultured Candidatus Saccharibacteria bacterium | reverse complement strand
ATGCGTAGGCTCCATTAAATCCGTCAGTGATACACACTATTTTTGGGCCAAGTGATGCAACTTTTTTCAAGAGGTCAGTAATAGCAACTTTCTCTGTTTCAGGAATACCAAGGATGCGCTTGGACTCTTCAACGTTACAGAAAAATACTTCAGTACGAGCGTATATGTTTTTCAATTTTTCTGCACCGAGTTTGATTTGAAAAGTGCCCGGTTGAAAGGCGAGCTTTACTGCAGGATGCGTGGCAAGATACTCCGCAATTTCTTGGTGAAATGCTAATGATGATTCGCCAAGAGAGCTCAAGTACAGGCACTTTGGAGGTTCGAGATCACTCGGGAGGGCATACGGGTAGTCTTGATGTTTCACCAAAATAGTACGGTCAACATCGTACCAGAGCACGTAGTGGTAGTTTGAAATCATTCCCTCATTTACCTTCACGTAGTCGGTGATAACGTTGTCGCCGGTGAGATGGGTGATCATATCTTTTCCCCAGGTGTCACTGCCGACATTGCTAATGAGTGCTGATGAGAGACCGAGTCGGGCAGCGGCAACAGCGGCGTTTGCACTATTTCCTACCGCAATGACCTCCTCAACGAAATCGTAGGGAATTTTGTCGCCAAAGCGCATCGAAAGCATGCAGCTGTCGTTATCGACAGTGCAGTGTACTGAAGCATCAATAAGTTTGATAAAGGCATCGGTAACCATGTCGCCAATCGCGACAAAATCGAACTGTTTCATAATGTTGAGAGTATAGCACGTGATATAATGTGGGCATGCAACATCTGAAAGAATATATTGCCCAAGCTGAAGCCGCCAAGCATGCAATCGGACATTTTAATATTTCAAACTTAGAAGGATTTTGGGCGGTCGTGAATGCTATTAAAACGCTGCACGTTCCGGTTATTATTGGTATTTCAGAAGGTGAGCGAGATTTCGTGGGATTATTTGAAATAGTCACTCTGGTAAAGTTTGTTCGCGAAAAATATGAGTTGCCACTGTTTGTAAATGCCGATCATACCTATTCATACGAACGCGTCGTTGAAGCAATCGACGCTGGCTGTGACTCGGTTATCATTGATGGTGCAGCATTGTCACTTGAAGAAAATATTGCACTGACAAAACGCTGTGTCGCGTACGCTCGTCAAAAAGGCAGCGTAACTCTTATTGAAGGTGAAGTTGGCTATATCGGCCAGTCATCAAAAGTGCTCGACGCCATTCCTGAGGGAGTAGACACTGCACTCGCAAGTTCACCAGAAGAAGTAGCACGTTTCGTCACAGAAACAGGTGTTGATTTACTCGCTCCGTCGGTTGGAAATTTCCACGGCATGCTCCGATCGGGTGGCGAGCTGCTCCACCTCGACATTATTGCGGGTATCCGTGCTGCTGCGGGTGTGCCGCTCGTGCTCCATGGTGGATCGGGTATTTCCCACACAGAATTTGTACAAGCAATCGATGCCGGCATTTCAGTGATACACATCAGTACCGAACTTCGCGTGGCGTACCGCAGCGGTTTAACACAAGCGCTAACCGAAAATCCTGATGAAATTGCTCCATACAAATATCTCCGTGGTGCTCGTGACGCCATGCAAAAAGCTATTGAAGAGAAGTTGAAAGTGTTTAATAAAATTCCGTAACCGCTGCACATGTCGATGCCTATTGCTGATCTCGCCAAAGAATTGAAAACGCTTATTGCGGGTGACCTTGCCTTTGATGATGCGATACTCACCGCGTACAGCCATGACGCGAGTTTATTTGAAGTGAAGCCAACACTGGTGGTGTTTCCAAAACACGCTGCCGATATTCAAGCCATTGTCCGGTGTGTTTCGGAGCACAAGCGCGAGCACCCTGAACTTTCTGTCACCGTACGAGCTGCAGGTACGTGTATGTCGGGCGGGTCACTCAATGAGTCTATTATTCTCGACACTACTCGGTACATGCAGGGTATTATCTCGCTCACACCTGAGCGTGTGACTCTTCTGCCAGGTACCTTTTATCGCGATCTTGAAGTTGAAACACTAAAGTTGGGAGTTATTTTACCCTGTTACACCGCCTCAAAAAATTTGTGTGCAGTTGGCGGCATGATTGGCAACAACTCTGCTGGTGAAAAAACTCTGAGCTACGGAAAAATGGAAGACTATGTCGAAGAGCTCAGGGTTATTTTTGCTGATGGTAATGAATACACAGTCCGCGCGCTTACTCCTGCAGAGCTTGAGCAAAAGTGTTCACAAAAAACATTTGAAGGTGAAGTATACCGCCGCATGAAGGCGCTCATTGATGAACACCGAGATCTCATTACACAGGCAAAACCAAAGGTGTCTAAAAATTCTGCAGGATATTATTTGTGGAACATTTGGAACGGTGACACATTCAATCTCTGCAAACTTATCGTTGGTGCGCAGGGAACTCTTGGTATTGCAACACAAGCAACGCTCAAACTGGTGCCGATAAAACGCTACATGAAGCTCGCTGTTATTTTTATGCGAGACATTAGCCCAGTCGGTGGACTCATTAAAGAAATTCTCACCCTTAAACCTGAAAGTATTGAATCCTACGATGACAGCACACTCAAACTGGCACTCCACTTCTTCCCAGAAATGCTGAAGCAGATGAAACCAAAACATTTTTTCCGGCTCATGTTTTCGTTCATTCCTGAAGTGCTCATTATGCTGAGGCACGGTCCATCAAAACTCATGCTGCTCATTGAGTTTGCGGATAGTGACGTAACTGTTATTCACAAAAAGCTCAACGGACTGTCAGAGATTGTTCGCCGATACCACCTGCCAATGCGTATTGCGCACAGCGAAGAAGAATCAGAAAAATACTGGACAGTACGTCGGGAAAGTTTCAACTTGCTCCGAAAGCACGTGAAAGGGAAGCGCACTGCGCCATTCATTGATGATGTGGTGGTTGATCCGCAGTACATGGCCGAATTTTTGCCTGAAATGCGAAAGATTCTTGATACCCATAAATTGTTTTATACCATCGCCGGTCACGCAGGTAATGGAAACTTCCACATTATTCCACTTATGGACATGAAAGATCGTACTAATATCGATGCGATTCGTCAGGTATCAGACGAGGTGTACGCACTGGTTGCCAAATATCACGGATCTATCACTGGTGAGCACAACGATGGCATTATTCGTACTCCGTACCTCGACACTATGTACAGTCCGCAAATATTAGACCTCTTCCGCAAGACAAAAGATATTTTCGATCCACTGACCGTGTTTAATCCGGGTAAAAAGGTGGGCATAACTCGAGAATATGTCTATAGGCATATCGCCTAAAGCACGCTACTATACATACATATGGCTGATGTAGAGTTTTACGAGCCAGACGCACAACTTTCTATTGAACGAAAGCTTGTTGATAAGCAGGTGTCTCCTATGATACTTGCGCTTGTTAAAGCAGGTATCGTAAAAGACGAGCGTATCGGAAAACACGTGTTGTTTTTAATCGCAACGCTCTTTTTTATACTCTCGTTTATTATTTTCTCAGTTGGTGTTTCTATTAGACCAAAAACCTACTTTGTTCCGGGTAGTCAACAGAGAACAACACCAACAACTCCTGCTAAAAATGTACCCGCGGAGCGTCGGTAAGGTGGTTGGTTGCATTTTCTGACAAACCAAGTAGTATATGCCGATATGTTGAATTTACAGGTTGCAAAACGAGAATCAAACGAAACAGTCGCTGGTATCCGAAACCGCGGCGCTATTCCTGCGGTTGTGTATGGTCCAAAACAACCATCAACTCCTATTACCGTCGGAGAAAAAGATTTTCGCCGTGTGTTTAAACAAGCGGGTGAAACAACGGTTGTTACTATCGACGGTCTCGATGGTTCAATCGACGCACTCATTCATGAAATCGACGTACATCCGGTTACTGGCGCATTTCGCCATGCCGATTTCTACGCACTTGAAAAAGGTAAGAAAGTACAAATTAACATTCCACTCGAATTTACTGGTGAATCAGAAGCGGTTAAGACCCTTGGTGGTACCTTGGTTAAGGTGCTCCGTGAAATTGAAATTGAGGCTCTTCCAAAAGATCTTCCGCACGTAATTACTGTCGACATTAGTCCGCTCGCTACTCTCGATAGCCAAATTTCAGCTGATCAGCTCGCCCTTCCTACTGGCGTAACTCTTATTTCAAAACCTGAAGAAGTTGTTGCCGCAATCACTGTCGCTAAAGAAGAACCAGTTGAAGAAGTTGTTCGCGACATTACTGACATTGAAATCTCTGAAGATCGCGGTAAGAAAGAAGAAGAGGCAGCTCCAGAAGGCGCTCCAGAAAAATAATTTCCCTCGTGCGCACAGCGCTCAAAAATGGCCCTACAGAGGGCTTTTTTCGAATATGATATACTGCTTGGTAC
>CAZXUM010000012.1:770-10056 GCA_964644005.1 uncultured Candidatus Saccharibacteria bacterium | reverse complement strand
CTTCATTATTAATGGAGGTGTCGTTGCGCGACATACAACAAGCATCCCAACGGCAACACTCGCTCCGGCAATTGTGCTGGGTGTTACTGGTAACGGCACAACAGTACGTCAACTCGACGTTTCGTACTTTAAGACGTGGATCGACGACCCTACAGGTGAAGTATTCGTTGGGTCTGGCGATGAAAACCGTGACTTTGAGGAGTACGACAAGGTGACCGGTGCAGAAATTGCAACCGCGTACCTCGCTGATGATGTGGTGAACTTCACGCCAGGAAGCCTCGTGTCTATCGATGAAGAAGGAGATACAAAAGTACGACTCTCGCGTGGAGTTACCGACAATAACCTCTTTGGTGTGGTAAGTACTGCGTCACGTGAAGTACTCGGAAATGAAGATTCGACAACTATTCGTGTCGCTACAACTGGTCGTGTACCCGTAACGATAAACACTGAAAATGGACCAATCAAACCAGGTGACTACATTACATCATCGTCAGTTATCGGTGTTGGTGCAAAAATGAAAGCAACTGGTATGACTGTTGGTCGCGCGGTAAGCGCCTTCGATGGTGTTGGCACAAGTACGGTGATGGTTGCTATCCAGCCGCAGTATTACAATGGTGCAGGTTTTGCAACAAACAGCGAATATGACACTGCTGATGACGACGGTCTTGCACTCTTGTCACTCTCAAATCCAATCGGGGGTATGAATAATTCGGGTGCATGGGTCTCAGCAGGTGACGCACGACAGTTTTCAAACGTATCAGACAGTAGCTACGGTTTGAGTGAGCTGCTCAAATTGCCTGTTCGATCATTTACGCAGCGGACAAGCTCGCAACACCATGTTGGCATGATTGCCCAGGACCTTGAATCAATATTCCCAGCGGCAGTCGACATGATCGGTGGCGTACGATTTGTAAACTACGGCAGCATCAGCGCACTCACGGTGTCAGCATTGCAAGATATGTCAGATATTCTCGGCATCGCTCCTGATCCAACGACTGGCACACTCGCATCACTCCGCCTCGACGCAATTGAACTTCGCTTAACACAGATTGAGCAAAAAATTGGTGCGGGCACACAATCAACCGGCTTCACACTCTTTGATGAGGAGAATGGCCAACCGTACTGTCTCCGTGTTCGTAACGGCCAGATGCTTACCCAGGTGGGAGATTGTTCAACGACATCGACATCAATTCCTCCTGTTATTGTCGAAAATCCAACTCTGCCAGGCCAACAGGGAATTATCACTGCACTCGACAATACGGTAAACGGTTCATCGACAACCAATGGTAACCAAACAGCAATCGGCGGTAGCTCAACTCTGCCAACAGTGCCACCGACACCACCGCCAACTCCTGAACCACCAACAGAACCAGAGCCAAACCCAGAACCAGAAAATCCTGAAAACGAACCGCCGCCGGCACCTGAACCAGCGCCTGAAAAACCTCCAGCTCCAGAGCCAGCAATTCCAGATGAGGACGGGGTGTAGCATGGTACGATTACCGCATACATATATATGAGCATTCGAGTAGCAATACTTCGGGGCGGCCGGACACAACATACTGATTCAGTACAATCGGGAGCATCTCTGTTGCGCGAGTTATCAGCGCCGTATATTCCGCAAGATATATACATCGATACTGCTGGTGTGTGGCACCGAGACGGCAAACCGATGTCACCACAGCGGGCACTGTATCACTGTGATGTTGTGTGCAATGCATTGCACGATACGAGCATTGTCGTGCAACAAACATTAGTAACACTTGGTGTACCACATACTGGCTCGGGACCGCTCGCTTCGTCATCGCACCGTTCGCCATACGCACGGGCACTGTTTGCAACACATGGGGTACGCATGCCACGTACGTATTCAATCCGCATCGATCAACCGCTCGATGAAGCGATTGAAGCTGCAATAGTGTGGGTTCAACATGAGATAGGTATGCCAGTCTGTGTGCATGTGCGCCGTGCCGGTAGTGCAGAGGAGCCACTCCTTGCAACAACGATTTCTGACATGTCCCTGATTATTGCAGACCAGCTGCCCAACGCTGAGAGTCTTATTATTGAAGAATATATTGTTGGTGTGAGTGCATGTGCAGGTGTTGTTGAGAATTTTCGCGGGCACGCGGTGTATCAGCTTCCAGCGGTGCAAGTTACGCAGCAGGGATACACGTACCCCGGTCAACTCAGTGAATCTGAGCGGGGACTGCTACAAGAAATTGCGGCGACTGCACATGGAGCAAGTAACGCGCAACAGTACTCAGAATCAAAACTGGTACTGCATCCGACACGCGGCGTCTTTTTAGTTGCACATACAACAACGCCGGCGCTCTATCAGCAGAGCTCTTTTATGCACGGGCTTGAGATAGTGGGTGTAACCCCAGCTGCTTTTTTTGTACACATACTCACTCGAGCTCTTGGTAGAAACTGAATAGTACATACTTTTTTCCTATGCTCAATTATTTTCTTAGTTTCTCGACCGGTGTCATCTGTGTGTCGGCTATTGTGTTATTGCACGAAACGATTGAGGGAATTGGAAGCGTGGGAGTTGCTCTTGCAATTGCTATTGGTGGAGCAGGTATTGTGCGTCTCATTTCTGGATTCATTCCCGAGTACCACCACCATCATGTATCTGGAGAGCACGAAAGGCCCTGTCACGCGCACTCGACTCGTGCGGGAGCTCACCGCATGTTCATTGGCGATATGATTCACAGTATTGGTGATGGTTTACTTATAACCATTGCCTTTAGTAGTGGTGTACACACAGGTGTTGTAGCAACAATTGCGATACTTATACACGAAGTTGTTCAAGAGTCTGCTGAGTTTGCGGTATTTCGTGCGGCAGGTTACTCGGTTGCCAGCTCCTTTATACGAATCATTATCTCATCGAGTACGATATTCATTGGTATCATCATTGGATTTTTAACCGTGCCCTACCATACGGTAAATGCTGTGTTGCTCGGTGTATCAGCCGGAGTTCTCGCATCAGTAGCAATTCAAGACTTGCTCCCAACAATTATTCGCACCTCACTATCTGAGCGTCGATATGCGTATTACGTACTCTTCTTTAGTGCGGGGTTAGTGACTATGACTGCTGTCCAACAGCTTTTGCCGCACGTAGAGTAGCTCCTTGTGGGGGCTAGTTAAGCAGCAAAAATCGGGTCGATAATAAAGGGTTTTGGTCAGTAGAGCTCAGTGTTTTTGAACGGTATCAATGCAAGCACAACAGCTTCAGTGTAATATTTTGTGCGGTCAACAACATCACCCGTCAAGATACCTACAGCACCGTTATTTTTTTTGAGTTACTTCTACCAAAAACTACGTCATCTGCTTCACCCAGCTCTTTCTCCTCTTTGATAAGTGTAGCTATTTTAGATGGTAAGAAAAAAGTTCCTGTCCTACCTTTTCCGTACTTATTTTTATTTGACTTTATAGCAACCCAAGCAAACGCCTCCATTTCAGATCCCTTTTCTTCAATACCTCCTTCTATTCCAACCAAAAAATCACTATGCTGCGCTACCCTTGAGGCAGTATTCACTCTATTCAAAGCACCGGTGAGTGTCTCAGTATCATTTCTTGGTTGTTCACTTACACCAGAAGGAACAGATACTCCCTCTATTTCAAAAATTTCTTCAGGGAACATTTTTTTGAAGGCACTAAGAGTGGCATTGATTTTTACCGGATTTTTAGATGCAATTATTGTTTTCATAAAAGTGTTAATACCAACTATGGTAGCAAAGAACAATGCCTATGAATACTCCGTAATGATACACCCCCCGATTGTTGCTCCATACAAATACTTATACAATAGAGAGTATATGGGTACGGTCTTATTTGAAGAAGAAACGGCGGCCGATTTTTCGCGTCGGCCAACGGCGAAAGAACCGTTTCGCGATTCAGCGGATACTCGTGTTGGTCTTGTAACACGAATGTTTCGGGTATTTAATAAAAATCCAGCTGCAACGCAGCGGATCATGCTCATGACCGCAATGGTATTCTTTGTGGGTACCATTTTTGTCTTTGTGTGGACAGCCACGCCGGCGTCAAGTTTAGCGAGCCGAAATAGTACTGCTGCAAAGGTATCGCTTCCACCAAATGCACAAAAATTTGTTAATGATAGAAACAAAGGTTTATGAACAGTGGCCGAGGATTTACGCTCATTGAACTCCTCGTTGTTGTTTCTATTGTCGCGTTTTTGAGTAGCATCATCTTTGCGGTTGTTGGTACTGCTCGTGTCGATGCGAACAACACGGCAATCGTTGCCCAATCGCAGCAGTTTCAAAAAGCGATCCAACTTGCGACCGATCAAAACGGCAGATTGCCCGTAACACCGGTTGGGACATATTACTGTCTTGGAAAGCCTGCGTCTGGCTCGTGTAATTTTTGGTCAACAACAAGTAATACTATTACCGGCAGCGATGCGCTACATACGCTACTGAGCCCAATTATTTCAACAGTCGGTACCGAAGTTCCCACAGTGACCATCGATGGCTATGCCTACAAAGGCGTTGTCTATGAATGTACTGCGCTTTCAACTGATGGTACTCAATGCCAATCAGCCATCGTGTATTGGGCACAGAATAAAGCGACCTGCCGTGTTGGAGCGGTTGCGTATACCGGCACCGACGGCAAGGTCGTGTGCAAACAAGATGCGGGAGTTACCGACAGTTCTGGCTCACACGTCGCAAACGCTACTGACAGAAACGCAAAAACTATCCTAGATATCAATGCTTTGGTTGCTGCAAATGAGGCATGGAAGGCAAGTCACATTGCGCCGGGGCGTGGTGGAATGTATATCGGCGATCCGTTCTCGCAGGGTATTTCTTCTGGTATTTGTATTGGTACGAGTAATGCTCAGGGAACAACATGTGCTAGTTTAATTAACGACACTGTAAATGCTGCATTCGATTCAGTGATGGCAACCGTACCAAGTATGGAATTTGCTCTCTACACAACATCTGGGGATGTTAATGGATATACATACTCTAGCAGTGGTGAATGCTTGCGAGTCGAACCATATGCGCCAAAAACAAATGAGGGTCCTAAATCATGTGAAAATTACATACTTGTATGGTATCTGGAAGGAGGAGGTCAGAGTTGTGGAGTAACCGGAGCATCTGGATCGAATGTTGTGGCGTCTCCGCAATCGTGGAACGGATATACACCACCAAGTGATCTCCGCCTTACACAATGTAGGCTCGTGAAATAATCTGTGGACCTGACCGGATTCGAACCGGTGACCTTTGCTTTGCAAAAGCACTGCTCTACCAACTGAGCTACAGGCCCATGATGCGTTTAATTAACACATTTCGTTCCACAGTCTAGCACCATTTTACATTGTTGCAAACGGTATACTAAGGCGTACATTTTTTGCTATACTCCCGGCATGTCTCCGAGCCACACTATCATCCTATTCTATAAGTACTATCCCGTGGCTGATCCACAAGCTGTTGCTGCGTGGCACGAACAACTGTGTCAAAAGCTGGGCTTGAATGGTCGTCTCATTGTTGCACCCGAAGGGATTAACGGAACATTTGAGGGGAAGACTGATGCTATCGATACCTACATTGCCGAACTCACTGCACAGCCGCACTGTAGCGATATTGACTTCAAAAAAAGTATCGGTGATGGCGCGTCGTTTCCGTGGTTGTCGGTAAAAGTGCGAGATGAAATTGTCAGCGGTCATTTGGGCGCTCGCGACATCAATCCAACACAGAAAACAGGCAAGCGACTATCGCCCGACGAATTGCACGCATGGTTTAGTGAGGGAAAGCAATTCACCATTGTCGACATGCGCAACGATTATGAGTATCAGGTCGGACACTTTACACATTCACTGGCGTCGGGTATGCGAAATTTCCGTGATCTACCGACGGTACCAAAAAAAATTATTGCAGAAAAAACAGCCGACGTGCTCTCGCGGCCAATTGTTACGGTGTGTACTGGCGGCGTTCGTTGTGAGAAGGCGTCGGGATACTTGGTGTCGCAGGGTTTTGATGATGTCTATCAGCTTGATGGGGGTATCGTGTCGTACATGGAAAAGTATCCGGGAAAAAATTTTGATGGTTCACTCTACGTCTTTGATCAACGAGTAACAATGCATTTTAATGATCCGACGACGCACACTGTTATTGGAGCGTGTTCTTTCTGTGGTCGCTCGTGTGAGCGGTACATAAATTGCAAAGACGACGTATGCCACGCACACTTTATTTGTTGTACCGATTGTGGCGCAACTGACATGAGTCGATTCTGCGTTGACTGTGCAAAAAGAGTTACTGTTGTGTAAATAAAAAAACTGCCCTCCGGCAGTTTTTTTATTTCACTCTGCTATGATGCAGTGAGCCTTGTCACTGGGAATTGTATCAAAATAGAATGGCACATGTCAACTTGTGTTTTGAGCCGGTGGAGTGAATCGAACCCTCAGAGCGAAACTGACAAGGCTCGCGCTGCATCCAAGCCACCGGCAGGGCATAGTGTATAAAATCAGTGATCAAATCCTGATTAATAGTTTGTAAAGACAGGTTAAAAAAGGCAGAATGTCGTATATGAGACCAACCACACATATTCATTTCATCGGCATCGGCGGCATCGGTATTTCGGCTATTGCCCGAATGATGCTGCTTGAACATACAGTGGTTACTGGCTCTGATCGTGCAGCGTCGCCGGTTACTGATGCACTCCGTGCTGCTGGAGCAACTATTCATATTGGGCACGACGCACGCCACCTTTCGCCAGAAGTTGCTATGGTCATTTACACCATTGCAATACCTGACGATAATCCCGAGCTCGCTGCAGCAAAAAAACGAGGTATCCTGATGTACACGTACCCAGAATTTCTCGGCATCCTTTCGAAAGAAAAAACAACTATTGCGGTTTCAGGAACACACGGTAAAACAACAACGACCGCAATGATTGCGTCGGTGCTTATTGCGGCAGAACTCGATCCTACCGTTGTTGTCGGTAGCTTGATGAAAAAGACCGATGGTACGTACTCAAATTTTATTGCTGGTACCGGAACATACCTCGTTGTTGAGGCGTGTGAATTTAAACGATCATTCCTTAATCTCTGGCCAGAGATATTAGTTATCACGAATGTCGACACTGATCACCTCGACTACTACAAAGATCTCGCTGATATTCAATCTGCATTTAGAGAGCTTGCTGAACGTGTACCAAAAACCGGTGTCATTATTACTCAGACTGACAACGCCGCTGTTGCGCCGGTACTAACCGGTGTGCATGCCCCGGTACAAAATTATGATGAGGCACTTGCGACAGTGCGAACTATCACGCTCCCCGTACCTGGTGCACATAACGAATCAAATGCTGCCTGTGCACTGATGGTTGCACGGAAGCTGGGTGTTGCTGATACGGTGTCGCTCAAGACACTCGCTGCATTTGGGGGTACGTGGCGTCGATTTGAAAAAAAGGGAATGACACAGAGCGGTGTACTGGTGTACGATGATTATGCCCATCACCCAACAGAAATTAGTGCGGCACTCAAGAGCGCTCGCTTACTCTTTCCGCAGCAGAGAATTGTAGTGGCGTTTCATCCACATTTATATAGCCGCACACGACTGCTCTTTGCTGAATTTGCCGAAGCACTCGCTCAGGCTGACGAGGTTGTGCTCGCTCCTATTTACGCTGCTCGCGAATCGCATGATCCGACAGTTACCGCAGTTAAGCTTGCGGAAGCGATTGCTAGCCGCAGCACACCTGCGCGTGCATGTGAAACGTTCGAATCTATCGCTGAGTATCTCCGGTCGCACACGGGTTCGGGCGACGTCATTATTACCATGGGAGCCGGAGATATATACAAAGTAGCAGAAAGCCTGATAGAATAAGGCCCTATGACACGTAATCAAATTGTTTTTTTCCTCGGTGTTCTGGTTGCTGGCACACAGTTTTTAGGCATTCCATATGACTGGAAAAATATCCTCTATATTGTCATTGGCGCGGTGCTCGTGGGGCTTTCAATTCTTGTGTATACCCGTGAGCGGCATCTGTTTCCAAAAACACCGAGAGTAATTCCACCGGCGCCACCATCAAACCCGTCGAAGCATCTTGCACAGCATAATCAACCTAGCCAGTCGTACGATGGGAATACTCAAATCGCTCAGTAATGAAGTCCGCAGTCGGTGGATGGTTCTCCTCGGAGCGATACTGGCACTCCTTGCTATATCGCTCTTTTTGATCCCGATGTTATTGCAGAGCTCGTACTCATTTAGTGGCGCGGTTTCTGAAGAGGTGTTGCGGCCAAAAGTTTCTCACGTTGGTGTACCCGATTCGGTTAAAGCAATTTACATGACAAGCTGGGTAGCGGGCACGCCCTCCCTCCGCGCAAACTTGATCAAATTACTCGATGATACCGAGGCGAATGCGGTGGTCATCGACATTAAAGATTACACCGGCAACATTAGCTTCGAAGTACACGATCCAGATCTCCAGGCAATTGGTTCTGTTGATCCGCGTATTGCAGATATCGACGAACTCATTCAAATGCTCCACGACAAAAATATCTATGTTATTGGCCGCCTGTCAGTATTTCAAGACGCATTCATGACCAAACACCAACCCGGATGGGCGGTGAAACGGGCGAGTGATGGAGCAGTATGGAAAGATCGCAAGGGTATTTCATGGATTGATCCGGGCTCAAAAGATATGTGGAAATACATTGTGTTGGTGGCAAACGAATCGTACAACCGCGGTTTTGATGAAATCAATTTTGATTACATCCGATTTCCCTCAGATGGCGATATGAAAAACATTGCCTATCCGTACAGTCAGGGT
Source organism: uncultured Candidatus Saccharibacteria bacterium (assembly GCA_964644005.1). GTDB lineage: Bacteria > Patescibacteriota > Minisyncoccia > Phycocordibacterales > CAZXUM01 > CAZXUM01. The sequence goes on along the minus strand of CAZXUM010000012.1, from coordinate 1,269 downwards.
ATTGGAAAACCTGAAGTCATGCGGAGCTTTTTTCAGTATCTCCGTGAACAACTCAACGATACCGGGATGATTATTTCTGCTGATTTGTTTGGCATGGTTACCACAAACACCGACGACCTTGGTATTGGTCAAGTGCTCGAAAATGCGTTGCCGTATTTTGATTACGTTGCGCCAATGGTCTATCCGTCACACTATCCCGCAACGTGGAATGGCCTTAAGAATCCAGCGGAGCACCCGTATGAAGTTATTAAACTCAGTATGGGGCCAGCGGTAGCACGTGCGACCGCACTCGGCATTTCACCACTTAAACTCCGCCCATGGCTCCAAGATTTTGACCTCGGCGCCACCTATACCGCTGATATGGTACGCAAACAAATCCAGGCAACGTACGACGTTGGTCTCACAAGTTGGATGCTGTGGGACGCATCGAATACTTATACGCCGGGGGGATTGCTGCCGGAATAAAACGTGTCTAAGTGATATACTGATACCAAATGGA
>CAZXUM010000012.1:0-760 GCA_964644005.1 uncultured Candidatus Saccharibacteria bacterium | reverse complement strand
CACCTATTTTGCAATGACCGATGCCCGAAACAAGCAGGTGCCCTTTGGCATCAAGGCTGAAGACCGCACTCGGCATGTGTACGTCATTGGTAAAACCGGTATGGGCAAGTCGACCTTGCTCGAGAATATGGCTGTCCAAGATATTAAGTTTGGCGACGGATTAGCCTTTATCGACCCGCACGGAAAGACAGCAGAATTGCTGCTCGACTACGTGCCCGAAGAGCGCATTAAAGATGTGCTCTATTTTGCGCCGTTCGACCTCGAACACCCAGTGTCATTTAATGTGATGGAAGACGTTGGCATGGAAAAGCGTCATCTGGTATCAAGTGGGCTCATGAGCGCTTTCAAAAAAATCTGGGTTGATGCCTGGAGCGCTCGCATGGAGTACATTCTCAACAATATCCTGCTCGCGCTACTCGAATATCCGGGCTCAACACTGATTGGGGTAAACCGCATGCTTGCCGACAAAGACTATCGTAAAAAAGTTGTCGACAATGTGAGCGATCCGGCAGTGCATTCGTTCTGGGTTGATGAGTTTGCAAAGTATGGTGAACGATACATGCAGGAGGCAGGTGCTGCTATTCAAAATAAAATTGGTCAATTCGTATCAAATCCGGTGGTGCGCAATCTCATCGGTCAGCCAAAATCGTCGTTCGATATTCGAAAAATGATGGATGAAAAAAAAATTCTCATCATTAACTTGTCGAAAGGGCGAGTGGGTGAGGCAAATGCAAATCTGCTCGGTAGCATGATTATCACC
>CAZXUM010000011.1:9016-10090 GCA_964644005.1 uncultured Candidatus Saccharibacteria bacterium | reverse complement strand
ATCGAGCGCTTTATAGGCAATAGTGAGAGCTTTCTGAGCCTCCTGCACATTTTTATCGTTTAACAATTTCTTAACCATCTTCACTGCATCGAGCATCGTGTGCTTGCGACGTACGTTATGCACGCGCTTGCGCTTTGATGCGCGGAGTGCTTTTTTAGCTGATGATGTGATTGGCATGTCGCTACTATATAGTAGAATGCCGGTATGATCAACTATCTGCGAGGGACCATTGTCGACAGCGGCGTTAACTACGTTGTGCTCGATGTACAGGGTGTCGGCTACAAGGTTTTTACCAGTTCTGGATTTCTGGACAAAAAATCTGGCGCTACTGAACTCGCCGTCTGGACCTACCTCGCAGTGCGTGAAGATTCGCTCAATATATACGGGTTCGTCTCAAAGGAGGAACTTGCCTATTTTGAAATGCTCATTAGCATTTCGGGTATCGGTCCAAAATCTGCCCTCTCAATATTGAATGTCGCTCCCATCGCAACTATTCGCCAGGCGGTATCAACCCAAGATCCGGTCTACCTCGCAAAAATGACCGGCATCGGCCGAAAGACTGCCGAAAAAGTAACGCTCGGTCTCAAAGACACCGTACTCCCCGGCCTTGAGACAACTGCCGAAAGCGCCTCGGGCGACACCGACGTTGTTGAAGCGCTCATCTCGCTCGGGTACTCTGAGAAGGACTCCCGCGAAGCAGTGCGTACTCTTTCCAAGGAACACAGCGGTACCGGCGATCGACTTAAGGCTGCGCTTAAGCTTATCGGCAAGCACTAACAACACTCACATCAACACCATGCTCACCATGCTCACCATGCTCAAAAAAATTATTCCGAAAAAGCTTTTTGTTGCGCTGCAACCAACCTACCATCATGCGGTAGCAATTCTCGCTGCGTGTATTTATCGATTCCCTTCTCGCCACATACACGTAGTTGCAATAACCGGCACTAAAGGAAAAACGAGTACTGGTGAAATTGTGAACGCACTGCTCGGAGCGGCGGGCAAAAAAACAGCACTTGCCGGCACTCTTCGTTTCAAAATTGGTGACTCCTCAGAACCCAATCTCTATAAAAT
>CAZXUM010000011.1:2898-9006 GCA_964644005.1 uncultured Candidatus Saccharibacteria bacterium | reverse complement strand
CTATAAAATGACGATGCCTGGCAGATTTTTTGTCCAGAAATTTTTACGCAAAGCAGTGAACGCGGGCTGTACGCACGTAGTGCTCGAGATGACCTCTGAAGCAGCTCGTGTGTACCGCCACGCGTGCGTCAACTTTGACTGTCTGCTATTTCTCAACTTGTCACCAGAACACATTGAGTCTCATGGTAGCTACGAACTGTACCGTGACGCAAAACTCATGCTTGCCCAGGCACTCAGCAACTCGTCAAAAAAGCGACGCGTTATTATTGCGAACGCTGATGATAGAGAGAGTCCTCGCTTTCTCGAGCACGGTTCTGAGCAACACACATTTAGTACCCGCGACATGGAGCCGTACACACTTCGTACTGACGGCGCCGACTTCACCTACGGTAAGGTGGCTATGAAGACTCATCTCAAGGGGATATTTAACCTCAGCAACATCGCGGCGGCACTCACGTATGCCGAAACACAAAACATACCGCTCGAACAGTGTTGCGCAGCGTTGGAAACACTCACTATGATTCGCGGTCGCGTCGAATACATTCGCGAAGGTCAGTCATTTGATGTGATTGTCGACTACGCCCACACCGCCGATTCTCTCGAAAAGCTCTACCAAGCATTCCCTGAGCAGAAAAAAATCTGTGTGCTTGGTAACACTGGCGGCGGTCGCGACACATGGAAACGTCCGGGGATGGCAAAAGTTGCCAACACCTACTGCGACCACATCATTCTCACCAACGAAGATCCGTACGATGAAGATCCACAAAAAATTCTCAATGACATGCTGCCCGGCATCACCACAAAACCGTACGAAATTATTTTGGATCGGCGCGAAGCAATCACCACAGCTCTCATCAAGGCACTGAAAGAAATGCCCGGGGGCGTCGTCTTAATTACTGGAAAAGGTACCGACCCCTTTATCATGACTGCACATGGTGGTAAGGTATCGTGGGACGACGCCGCTGTCGTTCGAGAAGTTCTTCACACCCTCATACGTTAGGAGGCAGAAATGTCGCAGCAATCTCATCGCCCAATACACCTGTTTGTGGGTAAAGAGTACGCTCCAGAGAATCCGACTCGCGAGCGAATTACCATGGCCATGGTCGCCATGGTTGTCGCCGCATGTATCGCACTCATTGCGTACCAGTTCATTAATCGCCCAACACTGCTCACGAGCGTGTGTGCGTTCGTTGAAGCGGGGCTGTTCGTTTACATCGTTGTGGTGTTGGTCTACCCCGACGCGTTTGACATGCTACTGCCGAAGGCATACCGCCGGTGGCTCAAGACGAGTCTCACCACCTACGCCTGCGGCTTCGCAGTAGTAATCGCTCTGTACTTTTTTGCATTCGCACGCCCCGATGAATGGTGGCAACCAGCTGCTGCTGGTAGTATCGGCGGTATCGTCTCCGCGTGTACCTATCTCATGTGGATATCACGGTATCGGTAGTAATCGCTCCCCCACAAACACCTGTCTGTGGGGGATTTTTATTGCCTTCTCGGAACCTGTTCGCTAGTATGTGGCCATGCCCGAACTCCCCGAAGTTGAAACAACAGTACGCGGTCTTAACAGCACCGTACGTGGTCTCACCATTACCGATGTGTGGACCGACTACAACAGCCTCTTTCACCGCGGCAAGGACAACATTAAAAATCCTGCCTACTTTGTGAAGTTTAAAAAAACGATCGTCGGCGCAACAATCACTGGCGCACGACGTTCAGCAAAAAATGTACTGATTGATCTTTCAAACGGACAGACCGTGCTCATTCACATGAAGATGACCGGACACCTCTTGTATGGTCGCTACAAAAAGACGCGTATCGATACCAAAGAAACATGGGTTGTTGATGGCGACGTGCACCCCACTTCGCACCCACTCCACGATCCATTCAACCGCTGGATTCATTTAGTCTTCAGTCTCAGCAGCGGAAAGCAGCTCGCCTTTTCTGATCTCCGTAAGTTCGCTAAGGTGATCTTTTTTGAAACCTCGAACGCGCACGAGGATGCTGATTTAAAAAAACTTGGCCCAGAACCCCTCGAAAAAAAATTCACCTACTCCCTCTTTGCAGAACGATTGCTCATGCGGCCAACCGGAAACATAAAGCAGGTGCTCATGGATCAATCAGTAATCGCAGGTATCGGCAATATTTATTCTGATGAGCTGCTCTGGAAAGCAAACGTGCATCCGCTGTCGATCGTAAAAAAAATTCCTACCGCCCAGCTTTGTGCCATGTTCGCCGCCACTCGCCACGTACTTGAAAAAGGAATCGATTTTGGTGGAGATTCAACGTCTGACTACCGAAATATTCACGGCGAGCGGGGCGCCTTTCAGCATAAACATAACGTGTATCGACACACCGGCAAACCCTGCCCGCGACGCGGCTGTAGTGGCGCCATCGCACGCCTCAAAGTTGGCGGCAGAAGTGCACATTTCTGTGATACGCATCAACATCGCTACTAACGTAATCAGTACTAGCTATATTCCTCGCAATTGAAATAATGCGATGCCAGTGGCCACTGCCACATTGAGTGACTCTTTTGCACCGCGCATCGGAATTTCAATAATTGCATCGCAGGTGCTGAGTACTGCCTCAGGAATACCCTCTACTTCTGCGCCCACAACGAGCGTCCACTCTTTGGGTACTCTATAGGTACGATACGGTTGTGCAGTTGGATGTTGCTCAAGTGCCACAACTGGTGCTCCTGATTTTTTTGCCAATGCGATTGCCTCAGCTGCCGTCTCAACGTGTTGAGATGGAATAGTCTTCTCCGCACCGAGTGCAACTTTCGCAACTTTTGGATTAGGCCGGCCGAATCGATCAATCGGTGCTGGTGTCGTGCCGACTAATAGTATTTCATCGCTCACTCCAAAACCTGCGGCATCAGCGGTACGAAAAATCGAACCAACATTTTCAGCACTACGGAGATTGAGGAGGATAAGTTTCATATAAGTAGTCAGAGAAAGACCTCACAAAAATGGGTGCGTCCTAATTAGAGTGGGTAGCATCTGGCTGATATCCTGAAACTTCTAACATTTCTTTCATCCAACTTATCTCATGATCACTTACATATACCTTCTGAATATCTGATTTAGTATTTTTTACAACCGAAAGAATCTTGGCTAAATGAGTACTTACATTTTGAGCAAAAAATAATCTCGACTTATCACAATGCACGAAATAGTCACATAGAAAATCACTAGAGGAATCCAAGAGCACTCTTGGATTGTCTATTTGTACATCCGTAAGTTTTGCTTCTTTTCGTCCATCAGGATCATTTAAATACAAAGATTGCATAGGATTATTTTACGTAAGAGGTTTTTAGTCTTTTTTCTTTTTCAAAACGTTCTAATGCGAGCTGAATGAGTCGATCAATAAGTTTTGTGTATGACATACCGCTTGCTTCCCAGAGTTTCGGATACATACTGATGCTTGTAAATCCAGGTATTGTATTTATCTCGTTAACAATAATCTTGCCATCTTTTTTCAAAAAACAGTCCACTCTTCCAAATCCTTCGCAATTTAATGCTTTGAAAGTTTTTATAGCAATTTTTTGAATATCTTTTGCTGTCTTCTTTGAGACTTTGGCTGGGATCTCAATGATGGCGCCGTTCTCATCAATGTATTTCGTCTCGTATGAGTAGAAGCTATCCTTTACGACTACTTCTCCAGGAACTGAAGCTATTGGGTTTTCGTTACCCAAAACGGCACATTCTACCTCCCTCCCTTTGATAAATTCCTCAATAAGAATTTTTGTATCGAATGTAAAAGCTTGCTTAATCGCACTATCAAATTCTTTTTTAGTTTCCACCTTACTTACACCTACAGAAGACCCCATGTTAGCAGGCTTAATGAACAAGGGTAAACCAAGTTCTTTTTTTGCCTGAGCAAAACTGACTCGCTCATCATGCTTGAGAGCGATAAATTTTCCTATAGGAATACCCGCATCTCTCAACAATCTTTTCATTACGTCTTTATCCATTCCAACTGCCGATCCAAGAACTCCCGCCCCGACGAAAGGAACATTTGCCAGTTTAAATAAACCTTGAACAGTACCATCTTCTCCGAAGGGGCCGTGAAGGATCGGAAACACAACATCAATCGAAGTTTTTGAATTCGTATCCGTAAGATTTGAAATTGCTCCGCCACCTTGTGGAACGAGAGCTACGCTATCACTACTAGATGAATTCAACTTATAAAGTTTCGGATTTGTTTTATCAAGAAGTTGTGTCGAGGAATCCCCAAGAAGCCATTTACCGCTCTTGTCTATACCAATTAATACAACATCGTATTTATCCTTATCAATAGCGTTTGCTACATTCTCAGCAGAACGAAGAGACACCTCGTGCTCGGCTGATTTACCTCCAAATAGTAGCGCAACTTTAATTTTCTTTTTCATAAATTATTGCTATTTTAGCAGATTTTCGACCTTTTTACAGCCCATTTAGAGGGGACGCTGCAAATGTCCTCAAGTAAACCTGAGTGTTCAGCTACAATGGACATGCATTTTTTATCCTACCAATTGGAAAGGGGTTCGCGCGAACGCGAACCCCAAATGTTTACAAGCCGATATCTCGATCGCGCCAGCGCCTCGACGGAATCAGCCGCGTCGGGCAAATGGCTTGCGGATTGGACTCTGCTCGATCACATCGCTCAACTCATTGAAGTAGCAGTCGCTGCAGAAGTCCCCTTGATCGGTTTTTCGACAACCGGTCACGATCTCACGAAGCACACAGTTGCATTTCTGGCAACGATGCGTCTCTTCTGCATCTTCGTCATGCTCGTACTTTGCAACGAATTCTTCCAAAGACATCGCCATGATTATCACCTCACCGCTGGGAGTTTACACTCTTCGAGCGTTACTCTTGGAGCTCGAACCCAAGCGGATTCGCATACAAACGTTGCGGTCGTCCCGACGCGCGAATCCAAAAGTTTATCGTTTTTTCCCATCCAGTGCAAATAGCTTGCATCGTCTTAGGATGCCTCGCCTGAAATCACTTCCACTACATATTGTGTATCGTGGTGGCCCAAAATACAATATCGAGTACGCTTGGAGAACATCTGCTGTGCGAAAATATTCTCATCTGTCCCCGAAAAATGTTCGACAAGAGCAATGTTGGAGACTTCCTGAACGCTTCGGCATGAGCTCGATTCCCGTGGGATTGAAAAGTATTGTCGGCTAACGGTGTGGTAAGCTCGATTCTCTCGCGGTCGAGCCTGTGCGTTCTTTCGTTCAGCTGCCAGCCGAACATGCGATAAATCCCCGGGGGTTCGGGCAGGGCCCCAACATCACTCCACGCCAGCGCAGCCGTCGTTCTGCACTCTCCGCCGCTGATAAAACTCATCCGGCGGGCGGAGCATCCATTCTACGGACCCTGCAGTACCTCCGAGCAGGACCAGTATCCAAATTTTCAAATATCAAATACACCCATCTTCGTTACAAGAATGTGCTACTCCTGATTAGGTTGCCTGGCTCCATCTGCGATGGAACCTTTCACAATCGTTTCATGCTTTCGGCCCAGCTTATTCGTCCCCCGCTCCCAATGCGCGATGCTGGGTTGGCCCACACCGAGGCCTGCCGCGAGCGCCTTTTGAGTCAGCCCGCGGTCAAGACGGCGGCGCTTGAGGGGGTTGCTGAGTGTCTTGCAGATCGTCGGATAGCCCTTGTAGGACCATAATATGCCGAACAAATAGGCGTTGCAGTCAGGTTGATGCGGCGTAAAATGGCCACACAGGCTAATGGATGTGTGGCCAATCCCCCGTTTGTTTCAAAAGGGTGCTTGCCGCAAAGACTTACGGTGATTTCGCCGTCGCCGACCGTGATCCGGTCGGTGATGGTTTCGATGATCTTACGCTTTTCTTCATGGTCGAGGGTGGGCCAGCGGGTACTCAGATCGCGCGCTTCGGCAACAATGTAATCGGTGCTGAGGTGGTCAATCTGAAGGACGTCAACCGCCGTCCGATGCCCTGACGGCTTCACCGACTGAGCGAGACGTCCTCATCAACCCGCCGCTGAACTTTGCGCTCAAGCAACTGGATGCATCGCATCCTTATCTGGCCGCGCGCGGGTTGACGCCGGCGACGGTGGCATACTTCGGGCTGGGATATTGC
>CAZXUM010000011.1:0-2888 GCA_964644005.1 uncultured Candidatus Saccharibacteria bacterium | reverse complement strand
GGATGAATCTCAACTGTCAGCCGAGTGCCCGAAATACCTTCTGCCCGGCCGACGCGACCGCGGCGGCAGGGTGAGCGAGTTCCACAAGTCTGAACTGCTGTACAACTTTCATCGAGTGAAGCGGCCTGCCGCTGACGTCATTTTGGTCGAAGGATTTGCATCCGTGTGGCACCTTCACCAGTGCGGGTTTTTCAACAGCATCGCGGTAATGGGAAGCGATTGTTCAGACGTGCAGATACGCTTGATCCGCGAGTGCTGTGGCGATGAAGGAACCGTCTGGATATTTCCTGACGACGATCGCGCTGGCGAAAAACTCGCTACGTCGCTTGCGCCACGGATCATCGAGTTCTGTAAAGCTCGATGGGTTCGGGATCGGAAGCATCAACCGACCGACTACACCGTCGGCGAGTTGCAAGCGCTGCTGAAACCAGTGCGTCGTTAAATCAATGAGCGGCCCCGAAAAAGCCGCTCATTTTTCTTACATGCTCGGATAAGGCGGGAGCGACAGTTGGTTTCCGGTGAACAACCGGTAGTTGAAAAGCGCCTGCGCTTCAGACATACCCGACACGATATCCACGGCTAAGCGGGTTTTCTCGGCGTCCGTGTCTTTTTCTTCATCATGGAGTTGTATCGCAACGGGCCACCGTAAACGGATGCGAACAGCCACGACACAGAAGTTGAACGCCCCGGGCCCAAATGATGAGCACCGGGGCTTTTTTTGAAAAGCTGAGGGGAGTGGATTTCAATCTCTTTTCCCGGGTGGAAAAAAGGCCACCCGCAATGAAGCGAGCGGCCCAAGACAGCGGCGGTGCCTGCGTCCTCAGAAAACCGGCACCCCGCCCTGGATCGTCCCTGATGTACGACGTACCAGCAGCCGAAAACTTATATGCTGCACCGTGCGTCGCGTTCGGGGTTGTACCGGCCTCCATGATGATCCGCAAGCTCGATCCACGTTCAGGTCTTGGACTTCTCAGGGTTTTCAAACCTTTGGAGGTCCGATGTCTCGACTTGAAGCAACCGAGTTCCTTCTTCGACGCCACGGCGCGACGACTGAAACCCGACTCGATCACAGCGATCTGCGCATGATCTACGAGTTCATGCTGCAACATCGCTGGACCGGCTCTGTCGCCGAGTGTCAGGCGTACATTGACGCCCTGAAGCGCGGCGAACTCTCCAGCGGCTGCGCTGAAAATGACTTCGACGAACCATGCCGCAGCCGACGCGCGGCATAGATAGCGCGTTCGGTCGTCTCGCTGAAACATGCCAGCAAAGCAAAGATTCCCCGCGCTCAAGAAGACGAGCCGGTCACCCGACTCCCGGTAACAGGTAGCGATTACTGGAATCCGAGTCGTCGAGCGCAGCTATTCCCTTTCCACCTTGCTTGAATCGGAGCGAGGCTGCGAATACGATTCTGTTTCTCGCGCACATCCGAACACGGTGAATCGCCATGAAAAACCGAATGCTGATCGCATATTTTCTGCTGGCCTTATCGACCCTCACGAGTGCGGCCACGGTCCCGCCGCAGAAGGTCAGGCTGGAATTTGGCTCGGATGTGCCTTTCACAGTGGAACCGACCGGAATCTTCGGATACACGTTCGGATACGAAGTCAATCGTCAGATCACCACGCCTGCCGCGTCTTACACGGCCGCGCAGAAACAACAGATCCAAGCCCAGCTCGATGATGTTCTTGAAGTATCCGGCATCAGCAACATTCAATTCGTCGTTTCTCCGGTCTTCGGCGGCGAAGACGTTACGTACGTCTACTTCGGCAACGACCCAAGCGGTCCGTTGGCGGGGTACACGCTCGGTGGCCCCGATCAATTCAATGAACGTCGCTTCAACGAAATCGTGGTGTACAACGTCGAACCACTCACCGACGCTGAGACCGCGGCTCACGAACTAGGTCATGCGCTGGGTTTGCGACATGTCGAGCCCGGCATCTACACCGATCCGATGACGCAACTGCGCTACGTCGAAGTGATGCGCAAAACCACCGATCGACCTCCGGACACTCACCTGCGCTTCATCGACCGGAAATCCTCCGTCATCGATCCCACTGCGATCTTCACAACCCACAATCCGATTTACCACCTGGAGCGGTACGTCGAGGGGACGGCTCATGCTGACCTCATTGCGGCCGGAACGCTTCCGGGCAGTTGGGACCAAACATTGCTGGACTACTACGTCAGCTTCCTGTTTGATGACGACCTTGATCAGCCATCCACTCTGCACCAGGTGCGCATCCTCGTGGGCGGCGACGCCGAAACGGCCACAGTCCTGGCGATGTTTGATCAGATCAAGCTCGGCGATCGGGGATGCCCAGGCTCGGGCGCTGCTCGCCTGCCCTTCGGTCGACACGCTCAAAGGCAAACGGGATGGTGCCGTGCTGGCGACATTCTGAATTTCTTCAAAAAAGTCGGTTCGAACTTCACGATTCAGAACGGCAAAATTACCTGGGAACCGGTGGGAGCGTGGAAAACCATTGTGGCGCAAGGGCCATTTCGAAACCAACGAGTGTTCTCATCCGCGGGATCGTCGCCGGACGGCGACCACAAAACCCGGGAGAGTATACGGTGCGCCCAGTAGGAATCGAACCTACGACCCTCTGCTTAAAAGGCAGGTGCTCTACCAACTGAGCTATGGGCGCGTGTCGATGGTTATACCACAGAATTACACTTTGAGCAGCGCCTCTTCGATACCGTCAACCATGCTTCCCTCTCCGCGGCGCGAGTAATGGTACGCAAGGAGCAATTTCTCGCTCAATTGTTGCAACTCGTTGCCCGGAAAATTTCCTGCATAGCGTTTTGATTTTGAATACACAAACGGCTTCAGTTTTGCCTCTTCTGCAGACTGAGCGCTCGATGCAACAAGCATACTGCGCACCTGC
>CAZXUM010000010.1:6383-12517 GCA_964644005.1 uncultured Candidatus Saccharibacteria bacterium | reverse complement strand
GTCTCTCAACTGAAACGGTATAACCGTGTGGTTTGAGGGGTACGGTTAATTCTTCAGCAATTTGTTCAGGGTTTTTATTTCTAAAATCTCCAATTACCTCTACTGAATGATTTTTGAGACTTGATTGTGCATGAGTAACATTAGGCAAGTCTTTCAATTCGCTTTCAGTCATGAGAACACACGCATTGCAATGCATGCCGTGAACATGGAAGGTATATTTTTGCAAATTATTTTGATTGTGTGTAGTCATTGTTAGTAATTCTTGAGTGCTTACTTATACCACTGCGTATACCAAGCTTGCATCTGCTGTATTTCCTTTGACTGTGATTCGATAATATTCTTTGCAAGTTGTTGCATTTCAGGACGATTCGTTCCGGACTGAAGCATGTTAGCCATCATGATTGCCAACTGGTGATGAGGGATCATCTCTTCGATGAATGCCTTATCAAAATCTGGTGCGTTTTCAAGTGCGGTCATATCTTCTTGTCCGCCCATGTGCATTCCACTCTGAGACATCATGCCTCCACCCATCATTCCAGTGCTTACCTTCGGCACAGCGTTTCCAAACCAATCCTTATACCAACCGTTCATATCTTGAATTTCTTTGGTCTGACCTTCAATAATTACAGTGGCAAGAGTTTTGATTTCTGTACGTTTTGATTTTTGAAGTGCAAGTTGTGCCATCGCCACAGCGCCATCATGATGTGGAATCATTTGCTCAATGAAGTGTTTATCGATACTCCCCATCATCTGATTTCTACTCCCCGACATCATTCCACCCGACTGCATCATAGGACTCAACAATAACGTAAGTACCGCTCCAATCACTATTCCTCCGATTCCAAATGCGATCTTATTATTTTGATTGTTCATATTTTTTTAGATTAATTAATAACTTATAATTTACTATTTTACTAATATTCTACCGATCTGTAATTCTATATTTCCATTAGTGTACACTTTGTATTTTTAAAATGATCACTAATAAAACTAATTCCAATGTGTTCTTTCATTTCAACCTGTGCTGTACCAGTTGTAATATCAACTTTTGCGGTAACTACACCTTTTATTTCTGACAACATTTCTTCTATATTGTGAGCACAGCCGCTACAACTCATCCCGCTTACTTTATGTGTATGTAGCATGATATTTTGTTATATTTTTTTAATTCTTAACCACTCCTTCCAGAAAAAGAAGGCCATGATCGGAAACGCAAGTGCGGTGTAAAGTCCTGGGTAATATCCTCCAACCGTGACAGCTTTGTATAGATGGTGAAGTTCATATATATAAACCAGTCCCGCAATAGCAAGAACATTCAATCGCCACTTTTCTCCTAAGATAAGCAGAAAAGAAATTATAAGGAGGAGCCAGAACATCACCTGGAACGTTACGAATGTTGCACCGTGATTTGACAGTCCTGACAAAGATCCGAATATCGCACCGTTATGTGTGTCGACGTCGTAAAAATGAGTCATGAATTCTTCTATACCATGCAGGATAAAAAGCGGTATAGATAACCCAAATATAATTTTTAATTTCTTTGTAATCATAGTTTCATCGCCTTAATTCGCAGTGAGTTCGACACCACTGATACGCTCGAAAATGCCATTGCGAGGCCGGCAAAGACAGGATTAAGAAGCCAGCCGAAGATCGGATAGAACACTCCGGCAGCAAGTGGAATCCCCACGATGTTATAGATGAATGCCCAAAAGAGATTCTGCTTGATGCCTCGCATGGTCATCTTCGAGAGCTTGATTGCCTTAACAAGCTTTGAAATATCTCCTCCAAGAAGCGTGATGCCGGCCGACTCTATCGCTACATCGGTTCCGGTACCCATAGCAATACCAACATCCGCCTGAGCGAGTGCCGGAGCGTCATTTACACCATCACCGGCCATTGCAACAATTCGTCCCTGCGACTGCAACTCTTTAATTTTCGCCAATTTATCCTGTGGCAGAACGTGGGCGATCACGTCATCTATACCGACCAGGGACCCAATATACTTTGCAGCTTTCTCATCGTCTCCAGTGAGCATAACAACTTTAATTCCGAGAGCCTGAAGGTTTTTTACTGCCTCGATTGACTCTGCTTTTATCTCATCGGCCACCATGACGAAGCCGAGAACTCCTCCTTTTGTCGCAAGAATAACCGGAGTCTTACCCTGCGAAGTAAATTCATTTAATTTTGTAGGGTCAAAGGAAATCTTGAGATCGCTTATCAGTTTTGTATTTCCAACATAATACTCGGTGCCGTTGATTGATCCCTTAAGCCCCTTGCCTTGTATGCCTTCGAAGTTCGATATATCGGAAGCAAGGATATTTTTCTCCTGCGCATAATTAATAATTGCATGAGCAATCGGATGTTCTGATTTCTTTTCAAGCGAAGCAAGTATGGATACCAATTCTTCATCCTTTTGATTTGAAAGATTAACGATGTCTACGAGCGTTGGTTTTCCTTTGGTGATCGTGCCCGTTTTATCAACTACCACCGTGTTTACTTTATGAAGTTTTTCAAGAGTCACTGCATCTTTAATGAGTATCCCTTCTTTGGCCCCTTTACCAACTCCGACGATGATTGCTGTCGGAGTTGCTAAGCCAAGTGCGCACGGACATGCAATTACTAATATTCCAACAAACGAGACAAGACCGTACGAAAGTGCCTGCGAGAAGCCGAGCACTCCGGTACCAAAGAAAAGCCAGGCTCCGAGCGAAAGAAAAGCAATAACGAGTACGGTAGGAACAAACACCGAAGAAATTTTATCTGCCAGTGCTTGTATTGGCGCCTTGCTTCCTTGAGCTTCTTCCACCATTTTTATAATCTGGGCGAGCAATGTTTCAGACCCGACTTTTGTGGCTTTAAAGGTAAATGACCCACTTGTATTGATTGTTCCCGCTACAATACTATCTCCCGACTTTTTCTGTACAGGCATAGGTTCCCCTGTAACCATCGACTCATCAATATACGAAGATCCATTAGTAACTAATCCATCCACCGGAATCTTTGCACCAGGTTTTACGATGATAATATCCCCATGCTTTACTTCATTTATTGAGATCTCTATTTCTATACCGTCACGCACCACGAGCGCAGTTTTTGCCTGAAGGTTGAGAAGTTTTTCAATTGCATCGCCTGTCTTTATCTTTGAGCGAGCCTCCAAATATTTGCCGAGCGCAATAAACGTAATAACCACGATCGTTACATCGTAGTACTGGTAGTCAACGTTTATAAATGGCCGCAACGCTTCTTCAAAAGCAGTGACTGAAAAACTGTAGAGATAGGCTGCAACAGTTCCGATACCAATGAGCGTATCCATATTTGCTTTGCCATAGCGAAGGAAGCGATAAAAACCGAGGAGATACGGTTTGCCCACAACAAAGAGCACATAGGTCGCCATTATTGGCAAAAGATGGTGAAAAAACTCTTCGATTGTGTAGCTCATTTCTGCCACAGCCCCATATTGAGCAAGGATGTCCCAACCCATAACAAACGCAGCAAAAGCAGCAAGCGGTATAGCTAAAAGTACTAGAGACTTTTGACGTGCAACGTCAGCCAATTTTTCTTTCTTTGATTGGTTTAAGCCAAGATGCTCGGCGTGTTCGTCTGCTGACATACCCATTTGCAGAGCAGATTGACCATACTGTGCGTCTGGGTTGATCTCTAAGAGATCGAGAGAATATCCTAACGGCTCTATTTTTTTGGAAAGTGCCTCTGCATTTGTTTTTGTTACATCGAAAATAACTTTTGCCGTTTCGGTTCCGTAATTTACCTCAGCAGATTCAACACCACTCTGCTTTTTGAATGTTTTTTCGATGATGCTAGCACACGAGGCACAGTGCATTCCTTTGATTTTGTAGGTCTTGCTGTGGTTCATAGGTGTTATTTTCTTTTAAGCTGATATACCTTGAGGATTTCTTTAATGGCGGTGTCTTCTTTTCCTTTTTTAATCTGTGTCACCATGCATGTGCTCAAGTGATTTTCCATGAGAGCGTCCTCAATACCAGAAAGCGCCTGCTTTACCGCTGATGTTTGAGTAATAACGTCAATGCAATATGCGTCTTTTTCGACCATGTCCTGTAATCCTCGGACCTGACCTTCAACAATCTTGAGACGGCGAACAAGTTTTTGTTTCAATGGATTCATATCACCAAAATATACCCTTAGGGGGTATATGTCAACGTACCTCAGTCCGCCGCACCACCGGATACAATCTATCCTTTAAATTTGGGTAATTTTTTGCTACCGGCCGGTAAGCTTAAGGTGATTCAGCCGTCCTAGACTAATACACATGAAAAAAACATTATTTTTTGTTACCTTTGTAATTCTTATTAGTATTCCGTTTGTTGGTGGTGATACAGCCCACGCAACTTCGTGCACAACAGAGAGCACTCAATTAGAGTGGAGTCGCGACAATGCAGATATCGTATTTCGTGGCACTGTCACTCATCGAAGCGACGCTGTTTCAGCTGCACCGAGCCAAGAAACTCGTATCAGCATAATTGATTTTAAAGCTAACGAATATTGGAAGGGGTCACCCACCGCGACGGTGGTTGTGAGCGCGCCAACGTATCCGTGGGGTAGCGATGCTACACCGGATAATGCGTTTTTCCAAGAAGGTAAGGAATATCTTGTCTTCGCTAAAATATATACCGGTGGTGCCGCTGGCCAGCCTCGCATCTATACCACAGAGATTTTGTGTGGAGGAAACCGAGAAATCAGATACGCAACCGAGTTTCTTAGAAAATTAGACGCTGGTACTAAACCAACAACACAAACTCCAACACAACCAACACCAACGCCTACCCAGCAGGTTGTGTTTTCCAGCAATCTCACTGTCGGCAATTCTGGTAACGCTGTTGTGGCTTTACAAGCGTGGCTCGAAAGCCAAGGATTTCTAAAAATACCTGCTGGCATTGCTAAAGGATATTTTGGATTAATTACCCGCGGTGCGCTTGCTCAATTTCAAACAAGCGTTGGCATCTCGCCTGCTGTCGGCTATTTTGGTCCAATAACACGGGCATATCTCAACACAAAATCGCAGCTTAATAATTCAAATTGACAGTGATACTGTGATGGATGTCCTTACTTGATTGCTTCTGTCAGACTTGTAGTGGTATGAGTCGAATCCAATAATACTTGGGCCCCACATCTTAGGCTCTTCTCCGGTAATGTCTTTGAAAAGTTTAAGGAGTACGGACGCATCGTTTCTCCTATTCTCGTTCGGTACTTTGCGGATAAAATCAGTAACGCTCTCGTTAGTTACCTTTGTTTTGATTTCTGCCATATATAACAGTTTACATATTCACACAGTAAATATCTACGTCCGATTTGCTATACTGCACCCATGAAAAAGATACTCGCTGGGGGCGTTGTTATTGTCGGTGTACTTGCCGTTATTGCACTAATGCCTCGTGTTGAACCAGAAAGCAGCCCACAAAACAGCATAGAGAAACAGGAGGACACTTCGCCACAGCCAACAGCAACTGTTACCACCCTGCACAGCGCTGTTGCCCTTACAACACCAACAGGTACCTACGATATACCCTCAAGCACAACCACTCCAACAAACGTTACCCTCACCACCAGTGCAACTGGCAGAGCAGTTATTGAAATGGGTACGAGCAAATCTGTCGTTGATTACAGTTCAACAGTTACCCTTGTCCCCGTCACTACACACACAACCTCTTCACGCATATTTGTCGCAGCTGGTGCTGTATGGTCTCGCGTACAAAAAGTATTCGCACAAGGAGAGTTTCATGAAATTGAGACCCGTAATGCTGTAGCAGCAGTGCGCGGTACGTCGTTTTCAGTTCGCTACAGCGGCGAAACAACAACACTTGTTGTTGCTGCGGGAACCGTTTCTTTTTCAGGGATCGACCCAACCACCCGCACCATCGACACATCGAGCGAGGTGTGGGTAATCGCTGGGTATAAAGCGGTGCGTGTAGGAAATGGGCCAATTGTTGTTTCTGCACTTACATCAGCTGACATTGCCAGCGAGTGGTACCAGTTTTCAGTTGATGCTCCACCACCAAAACCTGTTGCAGCACCAACTCCCGTTTCTGCCCCGGTTACCGCTCCCATTCCGCCAGTCACACGTTCATCGGGATCACAACAAATACCGGCACTGGCATACC
>CAZXUM010000010.1:0-6373 GCA_964644005.1 uncultured Candidatus Saccharibacteria bacterium | reverse complement strand
CCCAGCACCGACAATTCTCAAAGTTACTCCAACCAGTTTTTCTTTCAAAAGCAAATCAACAGCAACAAATGTACAGGTAACCATCAGCGGCCGCAATTTTTCGGAAGTACAACGTGTCGCCGTTGGTACCAATACGGTGACTAACCTAGTTATTGTGAACGAGCAGGAACTACGCGTAACCATTCCGAGCCTCCCTGTTGGTACGCACACGGTCACTCTTATTGATGCAGCTAATCGTTCTGTGTCACTCACCGATAGCCTAACAGTACGGTCATCAAACTAACATGCAGCGCAAGTACCGAGCAGTTATTGGCATCACACTCTCAGCAAGCCTCCTCGTTGCTGGATTGTACTCGCTCAACGTGCTCGGTGCGTGGCAAGAAAAACTCCACGACCGGCTGTTTGTATTAGAACAAACCCCACACAACATTGTTATCGTTGCTATCGATAGCGAGAGTTTATCTGCTATTGGACAGTGGCCGTGGCGGCGCGAAGTATTTGCTCGAACGCTCACCGCAATCGGATCTGCTCAGGCAATCGGTATCGATATTAATTTTGCCGAACCGTCTCGATTTGGTGCAGCAGATGATCAAGCTCTAGCACAGGTACTTACCACTCTACCAACACCAGTAGTACTCCCCGTAGAACTTCGCGAACGCGGCGGCACTGCCACAACGCCCCTCAGTATTTTTTCTACAGTAACTAAACAAGGCTTTGTAAATGTCATTACCGATCCAGATGGCATTGTTCGAACTATTGCTACAGCACAAAACGAATATGAAAGTTTTTCACAAAAACTAGCCGCGTACAGCACTGGCACAGCTTCTGTACCTACTATCCTCCGCATACACTACCGTGGACCAGCAAAAACGATGCTTACCATACCACTCATTGATGTACTCGAAGGCCGCGTGCCACGTACTGTATTTACCGATGCAACAGTACTTGTTGGCGTCACGTCAAATGATCTGCACGACATTGTCAGTACTCCGTGGGGATTGATGCCTGGCGTTGAAGTACACGCACAAGCACTTGCAACACTCCACGATGGCCAGGTACCTACTGACATACCCGCTCCCATCGCATATATTTCATTTATACTCGCTGCAGCACTTGGAGCCCTCTGTGTTGCGTACTCACAACGGCTCGCGCTCATTATTGTCTTTCTCACAGTCGGTGCCGGACTCATTATCGGTGCCTGGGTTATTGCGTTTCAAACACTCACTCGCCTCCCTATTCTGTACCTTCTGCTTGCGTTCGTACTTGCAAGCGTTGGCACCTTGGTGTGGCAATATGTGACCGAATCAAAAGAAAAACGCTTCATTCGAAAAAGTTTTCAGTACTATTTGATGCCAGAAATTATTGATCAACTCATGCTCAACCCGGAACGACTGAAGCTCGGTGGAGAAAAGCGCACGGTCAGTATTCTGTTTTCTGATATCCGCGGCTTCACAACTATTTCTGAGCAACTTTCAGCAGAACAGCTCACCACGGTAATCAATGAGTACCTCACTGCCATGACTGACATTGTTATGGATAACCGGGGGCTCGTTGATAAGTACATCGGCGATGCCATTATGGCTTTTTGGGGAGCGCCGATTGATAACCCACTCCATGCAACCCACGCCTGCACGGCCGCTATCAAAATGTCGCATGCACTTCGAACCCTCAACACTGGTTGGATTGCTAAGGGTCAACTACCACTGGCGATTGGTATTGGTATCAACACTGGCGATGTTGTTGTCGGCAACATGGGTTCACAGCGCCGCTTCAACTATACCATCATGGGCGATGAGGTGAACTTTGCTTCTCGTCTCGAAGGAACAACAAAAGCATACGGCGTTGAATGTATCATCAGTGAATCAGTCAAAACCTTTATCACAAAAGATCCTGCTCATACGTTTGTCCTGCGCGAGCTCGATCAAGTGTTGGTGAAAGGCAAAAAAGCACCACGACGATTATTTCAGTTACTGACTGAGAGTACTGAGCACACATCACGCATTATCGAGCACTTTGGCACTGGCCGAGAGCATTACTACCATGGTCACTGGAGCGATGCTATCCACGCATTCGACGCAGCCCTCGCGCTTGGCGCCGACGGACCAGCAACAACACTCCGCGAGCGCTGCCTCTATCTGCAGGAACATCCACCAGTAGCCTGGACCGGGGTCTACGAGTTTAAAACGAAGTAACATAGTATAATGACGCCATGAATAACGTTGCTTTGAAAGTAGTACTCGCTCTATTTATCATTGGTAGTGCTGGATTTCATGTATATACTGGACAGCAACTTGCTGAAACTCGCAGCACGGTGGCCACAAAAAATACTGAGTTTGATACGCAGATAGCGTCACTGACAACTGAACTCACTATCGTGAAAGCGGTCAACGTAGAGCTTGCCGAAATCGTACAGTCCCAACAAGAGAACACGAATTCACTCGAAGAAACAGTGAAAAATCGCATCAGCAGAATTTCAAGCACGGTGAAAGACTTAGAGACACTCAGCGACACCGACCCAGAGCTATTGCAAAAATACTCAAAAATATTTTTCTTGAACGAACACTACATACCAAAATCAATTAAAGACGTCGACAGTCGCTACCTTTTTGACCCGAACAAAAAAATTCAAGTTCACGGAAAAGTTGAACCCTACCTTGAAAAATTACTTGCCGCAGCCGACAAAGCAAAGGTTCCCGTCAAGGTTATCTCGGGGTACCGTTCGTTTGGTGTCCAATCATCGATTAAATCAAACTATACCGTTACCTATGGCGCTGGTACAGCAAACCAATTTTCAGCCGACCAGGGGTACTCTGAGCACCAGCTCGGCACCACACTCGACTTTACAACGTCAACTCTTGGTGCTGCATTCGAAACCTTCAACAACACGCCGGCATACACATGGCTCAAGGAAAACGCTCACAAATATGGATTCGTCCTCTCCTATCCAATCACCAACCAGTACTACCAATTTGAACCATGGCACTGGCGATTTGTTGGCGAAGATCTCGCTATTCGCCTCTATCGAGATAAGAAATTCTTTTACGATCTCGATCAACGCACTATCGACAAGTACTTACTCGTACTCTTTAACTAACGACTTACTTAACAATTTGATAGACCATCCGAGAGATGTCAGCAATGACTGACGCAAGGGATGCGATGTCTTTTCCTTGAGTCATGACACATAAAATGTAAGGGCTATTTTTGGCATAAACAATGCCGCAGTCGTGGAGCTGAGCGACATCAGCAGTAGTACGTTCTCCAAATTTATGAGCAATGGCAATGTCTTTTGGTACCCCGACGCGAAGTCCGTTATTAAATTCTGAGTGTGCAAGGAACAAGAGCAGTTCTTCTGATTTTTCACGACTCACATATGAAGCGTTGTAGAGCACTCGAAAGAAAGAGGCATACGTTCGAACATCCATTGAGTAGTCACTTCCTGTAACCGGGTGGACAATGCCGAGATCTGAATAACTATTGAAAATTTCTTCTGTTGTAAGCAACTTACTGAGTGCGAGTGCTGAGGCATTATCCGAGTGCTCAACTGTCAGCTTCACCAAATCTCGTACCGTGTAGGTTTTACCATTTTCAAGTGTCTGCTTTGGCTTAAAATATTCAAGTTTGTTTGTATCATCTGCAACCTCAATTTGTCCAGAATTATTCAAAAAACCCGGTTGCTGATCATCTTTTTTATAAATACTCATTGCAAGCGGGACTTTCAGTAAACTACCCGGGGTTGAGAGCAGTGTAGAATTTACAATAGCCCACGGACCGTTTTTAAGGTCTCGATAGTACACCGCCGCATCTTTTAGAATCCCTGCTGCTTTTTTTTGTTCAATGTACGTCCTGACGGTTTGTTCGATATTCGTTGTAATACTAAATGTGCCTCCTTCTGCAAAGACATCGTCGCCACAACTCAAGAGCGGACTGGTGAACTTAAAATTGTCGGCAGTATCGTGGAGGTCAGATCCCGAGTTATAGAGCGCTTGCATCGAGGTCTTTGTGTGAGGCAAAAAATAACCCACCACCAAACCACTACTCAACAAAAAAGCGCCTATTCCAATCAGTGTTATTCTCTGCCGGGTTAACATTTTTTTATGTATAGAAATATAAAATATGTATAGAAATTGTATACCTATATACAAAATACACCAGTGATATACTATGTATTATATGAACGAATTACTGCAAACAAACATCTTTTTTGTCATCACCAGCGTCGCTGTCGTGGTACTCACGATACTTTTTATTATCATACTCTTCTACGGCATTACGGTGGCTCGAAAAATTAATAAACTTACCGATACGGTTACTAAGGAGGGCGCTGAGATACTTAAGGATGTTCACGAAATTCGCTCGTCCGTAAAGGAGAATGCGGGGGGAGTGTGGGAACGAGTAAAACCCTTTATTGGCCTGCCGAAACGTAAAAAAACACGGTCACAGTAGAGCATGGTTCCTGTCCACAGGGGTCTTTATTTTAACGGACCAACAGGTATACTGACTCTAAGGGCGTATGCCCCTAAATAATAATCATTACTATGGCAAAAACACTTGCAATGGTTCTTGGTGTTGTGTTCATCCTCGTTGCTATCCTTGGGTTCGTAGGAACTCCAATCGTAGGCGCTGCAGGACTCTTCCACACCAATACTCTTCACGATGTCTTCCACCTCGTGACGGGTCTCATCTTTATCTTCATTGGCCTCACCGCTCCTGGAAAGGTAGCGACAGCCTTTAAGGTATTCGGTGTAATCTACCTCTTGCTCGCAGTTCTTGGATTCGTTGTTGCCCCTGGCACAAACGGTCCTGAGTCAATGCTCGGATTGGTTGACGTAAACTTCGCAGACCACATCCTCCACATTGTTCTCGGTGTCGTTATTCTTTGGCTCGGTTTCTGGACCGCAAAGAAGAGCGTTTCTCCAATGAACCCGATGATGTAGTCTTCTCCCAAAGAGACATAAAAAAAACCGCTAGTGATAGCGGTTTTTTTATGTCTCTTTTTAATCCCTTAATACCACTACACAAACCACACGACAAGTACCAGCGCTACCGCCAATCGGTACATAATAAATGGGTACAGTGTATGTGTTTTTACAAACGCAAGCAGCAACTTTACGGCAATAATCGATACAATAAATGACGCAATACTGCCTACTCCAATAGACAGCCACACATCTGTTGACAGCACGGTTCCATATAATTCAAACACCTCTTTCACTCCTGAGCCGAGCAAGAGCGGAATAGCGAGGTAGAAACTAAAGAGCGTCGCCTGCTCCCTGTTAAAACCAGCGTATATTCCACCCGAAATGGTTGCCCCTGAACGAGAAATACCCGGAACAAGCGCCAAACACTGGAATAAACCCACAAGAAGCCCCCGCCCTGCTGAAAACTCCTGAATAGGGCCATTCTGACGTTTGAGCACATATTCTGCTGCTAGCATGAGCATACTGCCAATGACGAGGGTGCCTGCAACCACTGCCACGCTCCGAAACACCGATTCCATGTACGTTTGAAGAAAGAGCCCTGCTACTACTGCCGGCACTGTCGCAAGGGCAAGAATGCCTACCATTCGACGATTGGTAGTAATAATCTGCCAGAGCGTCGGTGCAAAAAAGACAATTAGTGCGAGTGCGCTTGCCAGTTGGAGCACTGCATCGAAGGCTAAATCATACGAAGTGACCGGCACAGAAAAAAGCTGCCGAACAATAATGAGGTGCCCTGATGAGGATACCGGAATAAACTCGGTCAGTCCTTGAACGATACCGAGTAGTATGCTGTGTATAATAGTCATACAGCAAAGAGTGCTACCTATTACCTAGTAGTTACGGAGACGATTAACCTTGCTGTGCTGGCGAATTTTTTCGTGAGCTTTTGCTTCAATTTGACGAATACGCTCGCGGGTGACACCGAATTCTTTGCCCACTTCTTCGAGAGTGCGAGTAACGCCATCTTTGAGGCCGTGACGCATTTCAAGAATCATACGTTCTTTTTCGGGGAGGTCATTCAAAATTTCACGCACTTGGTCAGACACAATGCGGCGTGACGTTTCTTGTTCAGGAGAGAGAATTTTTTCGTCAGGAATAAAGTCACCGAGTGTTGAAGCTTTGTCATCGCTGTCATCATCACCAACACGTGCTTCAAGCGAAACGGTATTTTGGTCGATTTTTTCAATCGTATAAATTTTATCAACATCAACGCCCATTTCGTTCGCAATTTCTTCAGGGAGTGGGTCGCGGCCGAGGTCTTGCGACAATCGGCGGACAACCTGCTTGTACTTGGCAATTGTTTCTACCATGTGCACCGGAATACGAATAGTACGCGACTGATCGGCAAGAGCACGAGTAATGGCTTGGCGAATCCACCAGGTGGCGTAGGT